>NZ_JABEPH010000687.1:0-1000 GCF_013004495.1 Rhizobium sp. SEMIA 4085 | reverse complement strand
CGGCGTCCACAGGACGGGAAGAGCCGCGCGCTGCGGCGGGGGGGTGGGGGGAATGCTTTTTGAGGAGGGGGGGTGTGTCCACGTGGGCTGGAAAAAGCCGTTGTGCCGGGCGGGCCCGCCGATGCCAACACGTAGGAGCCGCTCGATATGCCGCCGATCCGCACGCCGTTGCGCGCGAACTTCCTTAGCGGCATATGCAGGGAGACACTTGCGTACCAGTCTTGCGGATCGCCGCCGGCACAGACATAGATCGTATGACAGGTGCCGCCAGCCTCCGAAAGCCTGTTGCAACTGATCGTCAGGCCGGACGAACTGCGAACCGGAAGACCATCTGCCGATAACGGGATCGCTTCGTAAAGAGCACTTCCGGCAAGCAGGTTTGCCGCCCGCAACGGCTCGGTCGCCGAGGCGTAGGACATCAGCGCGAAATTCGGCACGAGGACGAAGCCGATCCGCTGAAGGTTCTTCTGGTCGCTAGGGCTAGGGCTCATGTCCTAGAATTACATCATAATGTCCCAAGGATGCAACGGCAGCTCACTTCCCCATGCTATGACCGGCAACAGGTCTTTCTTGGAAAGCGGCATCGATGCGCTACTCGGCACTGTCCATCTTCTTAAACGGGCTTTTCGGCAACAGGAACTGGGCGCCCGCCTGGCGGCAGCCCGAGCCTAAGCCGCATTACGACGTGATCATTGTCGGCGGTGGCGGACACGGCCTTGCTACGGCCTATTACCTCGCAAAGGAATTCGGCATCACCAATGTGGCGGTGCTGGAGAAGAACTATGTCGGGTCCGGCAATGTCGGCCGCAATACGACGATCATCCGCTCGAACTACCTGCTGGCGGGCAACAATCCGTTCTACGAGCTTTCCATGAAGCTGTGGGAGGGGCTCGAGCGGGATTTCAACTTCAACGCCATGGTGTCACAGGGCGGGGGGCTCAATCTTTCCCCCTCCGAGGGGCAGCGCGACGCCTATACCCGCCGCGGCAACGCCATGCGG
>NZ_JABEPH010000686.1:0-1030 GCF_013004495.1 Rhizobium sp. SEMIA 4085 | reverse complement strand
GTTTCCGCGGATCCGAGCCGAAGGAGTCCGGGACCGAGATAGGGGACGACCTCGTTGGCGGCGAGCGCTTTCTTCAGAAGGTCAAGCCGCTTTTCGGCGTCACTGTCGCGAACAACCAAGAGAGGGTCCGAGGTCAGGATCGTGTTCATGCTGTTTTCTCTTTCCGATTGTCCTCGTCTATCTGCAGCATCAGTCCTCGTCAAAAATCCTCCTAGCCTTGACGGTGATCGGCAGACGCGTATCCCGCGGCATGTCGGGGAGGGCAAGCCGCCAGCCGTTCCCGAGCGTTATAGCCCCGCCCCACAGCTCTTCATTCTCGACCTTGATAATCGGCTCTTCGAGATCGTTCTTGGGAACGTAAGCCCACAAGCCAGCGCTGGATCTGCGGATCATTACCTTCATCTGGCTATTCCTTCGTTGAGGCCCTGGCGGTTTCAACAGCGCCGGAAGCCGCGGCTTTGTCGAGGCTCATAAGTTCACGCGCACGCATGCCGACGACAGTGCCGCGATCGACCCATTCGACAGCATAGATGTAAAACTGCTGGAGAAAGGTGCCGATATCGCGCACATAGCCTTCGTCGCCCTTCCGCACCAGATTTTCGCCGATTTCTTTGCCAGCATAGCTGCCGTCATTCTTTACGTGAAGTGTGGCCTGCACCCGCTCACCCGGTATAAATCGCGGAGGCTCGCGGATTTCGACCTCCTGTTCACGTCCAAGGCCCATGACCGTTCCTCCTTTTCCGAGCGGCAGGATGTCAATAAAGGCGTTCCAGGCTCTTGCGCAGGAGCCCCCACCATGCTGGCGATTAAATTGAAGGTGCGGCGGGAACACAGGTCCTCGGCACTGGACAGACCTCGGCGCATTGCTGCGTTTCGAAGGTTTTCTTGCATGCGGTGCACTTGTCCGGATCGCTCACCTATGGGTTCCCCTTTAAATCGCTCGCGACCGGGGGGCCTTCGGACCCGCAGTCTCCGCACTGTGTGCACCGGGTTGGAGCGATCCTGAAAGCCCTTTTTCCACCCCTGGGAA
>NZ_JABEPH010000685.1:0-1046 GCF_013004495.1 Rhizobium sp. SEMIA 4085 | reverse complement strand
TGGCTCACGAGATCGGATAAAGGACATTGGAGCCTATATCTACCAGTGGGTTGCAAAGCGAAAGGGCATGCTCGTCGTCGCGGGTGATTTTGGCTCTGGAAAGACGACCATTCTCGAAAGGGCGTTCTATGACTGTGCGATCAGCTGCTCAAAGGGGCGATCAGACATCTTTCCGATTCTGCTGCCGTTGCGTAGCTTTCACAGCTATGACGATCTCTGGTCATTCGTAACCACCAAGGCGCTTGAGAAGAACTATGTGTCTGTCTCAAGATCAACGCTCGAAAAGCGTATCCGCCAAGGGAAAATTGCGTTCTTTCTCGACGGTTTCGACGAAATCCACACCGGCGCCACTGCAGCGGAAAGGGCAAGCTATCTCGCGCGGCTCGAACCCCTTATCAGCAGTCCATGTCCCTGTATCCTGACAACCGGGCCGACTTATTTCGAGTCTTTCAACGAAATGCATGGGGCCCTTTCGAAACTTCTTCCGGGAGAGGCTTCATTTGACGGCGACAGCTTCGGCGAGCTTGATCTGGAGGCGGTCCTCGATCACCTCGACATTCATCGTTCGCGGAAAATCGAAAAGAACGATCTGATGAACATCGTTCTTATCGACGTCCTTAACAGGGACAAGGTCGTCGAATACGTGACGGCGTTCAAAGACGAGTTGTTCGTCAGCACAGGGCAAAATGTCGAGTTCATCCTCGAATATCTTTACAAGATTTATGACCTGAAGGATCTCCTTCGCCGGCCGCTGTTGCTCAAGATGATAGTCATCCTGATCATCAAGGGTGGGCTCAACGTGAACTCCGACAAGAAGCATGTCGGCCCGGCAACGCTTTATTCAGCCTATACCTGGATGTGTGCCAAACGGGATACGCGCAAGGGTGAAGCTGACGAGCGCAGCTTGCAGCTTTTGCACGACAGCGAAAGGCGGACAACTTGCCGCCAGCTCCCCCTGACCATTGTCGACAAAGGGCCAATGGAGCTCGGACAGGCCGTAGTCCGCCAGGCGGGGAAGGACTGTGCGCAGGCGACGGGCTACGGGG
>NZ_JABEPH010000684.1:0-1049 GCF_013004495.1 Rhizobium sp. SEMIA 4085 | reverse complement strand
AGCTCAACCTGCTGGTCCAGAATACCTTCCGCATCTGGCAGGAGACGTCGCAAAGGACGTATCTCCAGCCCGACGGCAAGCCTTTCGATCTGCCGGGTGCGGCGCAGATGATCTTTTCGGATCTCGGCACCATTAATGTCGAGAAGAGCCGCGGTTTTTCCGCCTATCGCTGGATCAGGGACGAGCTCGTCCGCCTGGGCGTTCCGGCCTCCGAAATCGCCTTCATGCAGGACTACAAGAAGACCGAGGCCAAGCAGCGCCTGTTTGGCGACGTCCGCGCCGGCAGGATCCGTTTCCTGATCGGCTCGTCTGATACGATGGGCACCGGCGTCAATGCCCAACTCCGTCTCAAGGCGCTGCATCATCTCGACGTCCCATGGCTGCCCTCGCAGATCAAGCAGCGCGAGGGCCGGATCGTGCGTCAGGGCAACCAGCATGACGAAGTCGATATTTTCGCCTACGCCACCCAGGGCTCCCTCGACGCCTCGATGTGGCAGAACAACGAACGCAAGGCCCGCTTTATCGCGGCCGCCTTGTCCGGCGACACCTCGATCCGGCGGCTGGAAGATCTAGGCGAAGGGGCGGCCAATCAGTTCGCTATGGCGAAGGCGATTGCGAGTGGCGACGAACGCCTGATGCAGAAGGCAGGGCTGGAAGCCGATATCGCTCGCCTCGAACGGCTGCGTGCCGCCAATGACGACGATCAATATGCGGTGCGCCGGCAGATCCGCGACGCGGAACGCGATATCGAGATCTCGGTGCGACGGATTGCGGAAATCGGCACGGACATCGAGCGCCTGGTTCCGACTGCGGCCGAAGCCTTCGCCATGACTGTCGTCGATGAGGCTTTCAACGAACGGAAAGCAGCCGGTCGCGCCTTGATGAGGGAAATTCTCACCCTTGTTCAGCTCCAGCAGGAAGACGATAGCGTCATCGTCTCGATCGGAGGCTTCGACCTCGTCTATTCCGGCGAGCGGTTCGGCAGGGACGATGGGTATCGCTACACGACCCTTCTCCAGCGCCCCGGGCCGGCTGACGAGTACAACTTG
>NZ_JABEPH010000683.1:0-1050 GCF_013004495.1 Rhizobium sp. SEMIA 4085 | reverse complement strand
AAACGAAATCGCACATTGGCAACGGCTCCGGAGGGAGACCATATACTCGGATATGTGGGCTTATGCCTCAATACCCAAGCCGATGTTTCAGCGCCCTTGGAAAAGCTGACCCTCCGGGGACCAGCCCAACGTGAGATTCAGCTCCCGCACGGCCTTCCCTTACCGCGCCGCCAACCATAACGATCACCTCCGCCTCATGGAAATCGAAGGCTCTCAGGACCTGGTCTCAACTACTGGCCGGTGGTATGAGATCGGCAGGCTTAGATTCCTATCGTAAGCTGCTGCGTACTGGCCCCCGCGGTAACCCAGATTGCCAAATCGTTATTGCCAACGGTTCGTGTCTTCATAAGCTAGGACCGGTCCCAGGTGACCTGGAGAGAGCCCGAATAATGCAAACTGTAATACGACAGCGATGAGCCATGCGTACACTTCTGCCCGGCTACACCAGTGAGGCTGGATTTTAGATGGAAGCAGTAAGTATAGCTAACTTAGCTAATCGAGGTTTCCATGCAGGTTACAATTCATAACGCCAAGACGAACCTGTCCACACTTATTGAGGCGGCGAAGGCTGGCGAAGAAGTTGTCATCGTCAACGGTAAGGCTCCTGTTGCCCGGATCGTTGCCATCGCGCAAAACAGGTTCACCATCGGGCTACTGAAAGGCAAGGTCACAGGAGATGGACCAGATTTCTTCGAGCCTATGAGTGAGGATGAATTGGCGCTTTGGGAAGGCGCAGCGTGACGGCTGTATTGCTCGACATGGACGCTGACCGGCGATTCGCGTTTATCTGCCAAAGCAACCGCCTATTACGGACGCCGACAGCGTTTTCGTCAGTCCGATCAGCTTCTTCGAGATCGGGCAGAAGGTTCGTATCGGCAAGTGGCGGAGATGGAGCCATTCGTCAACCATTTGCCGAGCTTGCTGGTAGAACAAGGCGGCAGAGTAGCCGCGCTGGGCGCCGGAGATTTTTTTGAAAGGGCCGACTCTTGCGTGGGGGCATCGCGACCCGTTCGACCGTCTGTTGGCAGCGAGTGCGTTGGATTTTGGGAC
>NZ_JABEPH010000682.1:0-1119 GCF_013004495.1 Rhizobium sp. SEMIA 4085 | reverse complement strand
GGCCCAGACGACCCACGCGGGGCGGCCGGGCATCATGCTCGAACTTATGCCCGAAGCCGCCTTTTTTCTCGGCATCGAGATCGGCGTCGAACATATCACGGTCGTTGAGGTCGATCTCGCCTGCCGCATCGTCAACAACCGAATGGAGCCATTCGAGGGCCCATCCGTCGATGTCGAGACTGCGGTCTCGCGCGCGATCGCGATCGCCTTCGACACATTGCCGGCTGAACACCGCAGCCGCTGCGAGGGCCTCGGCGTCGCCGTGCCGGCGCAAATGGCCCGAAATGGGCTGATCAACACCGCTCCCCTGCTCGGCTGGCAGAACATACAGCTTGCCGATCTCGTGCGTGCGGCCGTGCCGGCACAAATGCCGGTCATGGTGGAGAATGACGCAAATGCCTTCGCGATCGGCGCGAGCTACGGCGCTCGGGAGGTCCATTCGGGTGTCACGCTCTATCTCGTCATGGAAAGCGGCGTGGGCGGCGGCATCGTCGTCGACGGGACCGTGCTTCGCGGCGCGCGGGGACTTGCCGGCGAAATCGGGCATCTGCGCGTCGATGGTGCCGATGCGCCCGGCCGCAGCCTTGAAAGCGTCCTCGGTCTGGAGTGCATCCTGAGCATCTATCGTTGCGTCTCGATGCAGCCGGAACCAAACTTCGCGACTTTTCTGGTCGATGTGCGCGACCGCGTTCCCGGCGCCGTCGCCATAGCAGAGGACTGGGCGCGTGTGCTGGCTTACGGCCTGATTCAGGCCTGCAGGATCATCGATGCCGACAGGGTCGTCCTTGGGGGTTCGGTCGCCGCGCTCTATCCGCTGATGGCGGCGCGCGTCCTGCATCACATTCGCTCCATGCAGGAGGAGAGCTTTCCGCTGCCCTTGATCGAAACAAATGACGATGAGACGGTGGGGCCGGCCTTCGGCGCTGCCTGCATGCTTCACCAGCGCTATCTCCTGACCGACAGCGCGCGCTCTGCCGAGGATGCTGCATGACCCGACCCGGCTTAGCCCCTGATGCCCTCGGACCGACGATAACGATCGGCGAGATCCTCGTCGAGATCATGGCAACGGATCGCGGCACAGGCTTTCTCGAGCCGATCACTCTCATCGGCCCCTACCCC
>NZ_JABEPH010000681.1:0-1131 GCF_013004495.1 Rhizobium sp. SEMIA 4085 | reverse complement strand
TGTTGAGATGTATGAAACCCCAATAAGGTAAGCCGAAAGGCTGGAAGCGTGACTGTCCCTCGATCATCACCTGCATCTCAGTGATCCGTTCTATCGGTGGAGGCGGCCTCTTTCATGTCACCTCCTCATCGATTGCAGACCGGTCGATCGCCATGCAACGACCGCATCGGGTGGGCGCGGGGGATTGACGCCGCGCGGCCACCTCATCGCGTCATTGCTGTTCGTCGAACGGTGGGTAGCCGTCATTGTCTTCGACGTCCTCGTCGATCTTCTCGGCCGCGGTAGTCAGCGCCGCCTTGACGTCTCCGCCATTGAAGATCTCGTCGACTGCCTGCATGAAAGCCGAGGTGATCGTCGGATAGGCCGGATGCGGCGGCCTGGCGATCGCCGTCTTCGAGGCCTGCTCGAAGGCGACGGCCATCGGACCACCGGCGGCGTAGAGCGGTGATTCCGTTGCGAAGCTCTTCAATCCGGGATAGGCAGAATTGGCCTGCGCATGCTCGCGAAACTGCTTGTCCTTGAGCATGAAGCTTACGAACTTGCCGGCGATGTCAGGATGCTCGGAGGCCGTCGTGATTGCCCAGATCCAGGTGCCGTTCGGGCTTGCGCCCTTCGGTCCGAACTTCGGCAGCGGCATGACGACGATGTCGTCTTTCATCGAGGCTGCGGCTTCCGCATAGACCCAGTGGCCGCCAAGAGCGAGAGCGGCCGGATGACCCTCGGCGTAGAATTGGTTGGTGCCGGACGACTGCGGCACGACCCAACCGTTCTTCACCCATTTCTGCATCATCGCCAGCGCGTCGACGCAAGGTTTGCTGTCGAGCGTTCCGACGGATGTCCAGGCCTTCCGATCGATCAGGTCGCAGCCCGCCGATTGCAGGATTGGGCTATAGGCATAGGTGATCCATTCGGTCTTTACTCCATAGCCGCGAAACGTGTCGATCGGCCATTTGACGCCTTCGAGCTTCGACAGCTTTTCGAGATAGCCCTCAAACTCCTCCCGCGTCCATGCGTCGTCCACCGACTTGGGAATCCGGGCGCCGATCGCTTCGAGATATTTCTTGTTGCCGTAAAGGACGACCGAGGAGTCGGTAAGCCCGATCGCATAGAGGTCCTTGTCAACAGGATAGG
>NZ_JABEPH010000680.1:0-1137 GCF_013004495.1 Rhizobium sp. SEMIA 4085 | reverse complement strand
ATCCGGGACACGGGTGCCAGGGTAGCCGAAGTCAAGGGTGGCGTGAACCGTTACGTTATCCCGGGTGAGGCGGAGGCGATCATTTCGATCGATGCCTCGCGGATCGTCGATCTCAGACAGAGAATTGAAGCGGAAGCGGCTTCGATTGCGCTTGAGTACAATGCAAGCGATCCCAACCTCAAGGTCACAGTCAGCGAGTCGGGGAGACAGTTTACTCAAGTCTTCTCGGCTCAGTCCGCCCGGGCGCTGGTCGATGCCCTGAACCTTCTTCCCAACGGCGTCCAGAGCAAGAGCCTTCAGGTCGAGGGCCTCGTTGAGAGCTCCAACACCGTGGCGCTGCTTTCAAGCGATGAAGAGGCCATCGAAATCGTCAATACGGTTCCAAGCGCCGTTAGCTCCCGTCGCTACAACATTGTCGACAAAATTAGGCAGCTGTCGGAACTCATCGGCAACGGCGCGAGCGTGGAGACATTCGCGGATTGCCCGGAATGGCCATACAATCCTCATTCGCGAATGCTTAACGCCGCCAAAGCCGCTTACGAGCGTGAGTTCGGCGAGCAGCCACATGTAGAAGTCTCTCACTCCAGTCTCGAGCTCGGCCTTTTCCGAAAGAAGGTTCTTGACATTGACATGCTGTCGATCGGACCGGAAGCGTTCGACGTCCACACCACGCGCGAGCGCCTCAACCACACGACAGTCGATTTGACCTGGCGGCTTCTCAAGTCGCTGCTCCGCGAACTCCGGACCTAAGGTATTGAAATGCCAAAACTGCCAAGCTACTTCGGCAATTTTCCACATCCGCCCAGCGAAAAGAAGCCTGTCCATCTGACGCGCGATAGCTACAAGATGTTCATCTATACGGGGACGAAGCCGTATTCTAGCGACCTCAACTACCTGCTCGCCAGCACGGACCAGCAGACGACCGGCATCTATCAGCTCGCGCCGGGAAGCAACTTCGACCCGGCGGACATTCACGCGGGTGACGAGGTGTACTATGTCCTCGAAGGTGTCGTGCATCTCCTAAACCCCGAAACCGGGCAGACCGAGGAACTCGGACCCGGTGACGCGGTGCTTATCCCCAAGGGCGCTCCGCATCGCGGCTATAACTTCAGCGACAAGGCTGCAGTTATCCTGTTT
>NZ_JABEPH010000068.1:0-20403 GCF_013004495.1 Rhizobium sp. SEMIA 4085 | reverse complement strand
CTCCCATGCATAGAATCCACCCCATGTCGCCTGGCGTGTGTTGATGCAGACATGCCCCACAAGATCCTGCGGCGTCGTCGGAGATCCGTAGGCCGCAAGATATTTCGGCGAGGCGACGGCGCGAAGCCGCCAGTCGGGACCGATCCGCACGGCGATCATGTCCTTGTCGACGCTCTCTCCCAGCCGCACGCCCGCGTCGAAGCGCTCCTCCACGATGTTGCGCATCCCGTTGTCGGCGTAGAGTTCGACCTTGAGGTCGGCGTAGCCAGCGAGGACGCGGGCCAGCTTCGGCCATACCGTCGTCTGCAGGGCATGATCCGACAGGGTCAGCCGGACGGTGCCGGACGGCTTTTCGCGGAAGGCGACAAGATCTGTAAGGTCCGCTTCGATCCCATCGAAGCGTGGAGCGATCGACCTGAACAGGCGTTCCCCGGCTTCCGTCGTGGCGACGCTGCGGGTCGTTCTTGTCAGGAGACGGACGCCGAGGCGAGCCTCCAACTGCTTGATGGCGTGGCTGAGCGTCGACTGCGACGTGCCGAGGTTCGCGGCGGCCTTTGTGAAACTCTGCTCCTTCGCCACCTCGAGGAACCAGAGCAGATCCTTCACGTCCTCGCGCTGCATCGGCGCACCTTATTCATATTGGAGACCGATAGGTCCATGCGGATTGGCTCGACTTATCCGCAAAGTACGCAAGAACTATCTTCCGTGCAACGTTGAAAACGAGATCCATCCAGGACGATTGCATATGACGCTGACCATCGACCATATCGACAGCAGACGCTCGGTTTGGGGGGCCGTATTCTCCATGACATTGTGCGTCTTCGTGCTGATCGCGTCTGAATTCATGCCGGTCAGCCTGCTCACGCCCATCGCGGCCGACCTCGGCGTTTCGGAAGGAAACACAGGACAGGCGATTTCGATTTCGGGCATCTTCGCCGTCTTAACCAGCCTGTTCATCGCAACGCTTATCCGCCGGTCAGACCGCCGCATGGTCGTACTGGCTTTGACGGGACTGCTGATGCTGTCGGGGATCACAGTGACCCTCGCACCTTCCTATCCGGTCCTGATGCTGGGTCGCGCCCTGCTCGGCATTTCGATCGGCGGCTTCTGGTCGATGTCCACGGCGATCGTGATGCGTCTCGTCTCCCAAGACCAAGTGCCGAAGGCCCTCGCCCTGCTCAACGCAGGCAACGCGATCGCCGCGACGATCTCCGCGCCGATGGGAAGCCTGCTTGGCGCCTACATCGGGTGGCGCGGCGCCTTCTTCCTCGTCGTCCCGGTAGCGCTGCTCGCACTCATCTGGCAGTGGATCAGCCTGCCCAGCCTCCCCCCACGCCGCGAGGGAACCTCGGGAAACGTGTTCCGGCTCCTGGGACGTCCGCCCGTCGCGCTCGGCATGGGGGCGATCCTGCTCCTCTTCATGGGACAGTTCGCGCTCTTCACCTATTTGCGGCCGTTCCTGGAAACAGTGACTAGCCTAGAGATCGAAACGCTTTCGCTCGCGCTTCTGATGATGGGCCTCGCGGGAGCGGTCGGCACATGGGTTATCGGCTGGCTCCTGTCCCATCGCCTGTTCAGTATTCTCATGGTCATCCCGTTGTTGATGGCCTGCATCGCCTTGGCCATGATCGCATTCGGCGACATGAAGCTCCCCGTGTTCCTGTCGCTGGTCGGCTGGGGCTTACTCGGAACGGCCGCGCCAGTCGGCTGGGGTACCTGGCTGAGCCGCGTTCTCCCGAAAGATGTGGAGGCCGGCGGCGGACTCCAGGTTGCCGTCATACAGCTAGCGATCACGGCCGGGGCCTCGCTCGGCGGTCTTCTGTTCGATGTCGTGGGCTGGCAGTCCACCTTCGCCCTTAGCGCCGCGCTGCTGTGCGGATCATCGCTGGCATCCCTTGCAGTGTGGCGTGTGACGAGGTCGTGATGAGCATCCCGTTCAGGAACCTGACCCGACGCAGCCTTCTCGCAACGGCCATGGCCGCCGCAGTCTTCCCAAGAACCGTGTTCGGCCAGAGCGATCCCAATAATCAGGAGCGAACCAACGTGAAGATCAGGCTGACGTTCGAAAAGCATACGATGACCGCGACGCTCTACGACAACCCGTCGGCGCGCGACTTCGCTTCCATGCTTCCGCTGGATCTCAAGATCGACGACTTCGGATCCAACGAGAAGATCGCCTACCTTCCTCGCAAACTGACCGTGGAAGGCCACGGCCCATTCACGAACGAGCGGCCGTACGACCTCTGCTACTACATGCCTTGGGGCAATCTCGCGATGTTCTACGCCGACTACAAGCATCCAGGGCTGGTGCGCCTCGGACGCTTCGACGACGGCTACGAGGCGCTGCATGTCCGAGGGCAATTCCCATTGCGTATCGAACGTATCCAGTAACCAAACGCCTCATATAGAAGGAGATCCGATCATGACCAGGAAGATAGATAATGCCGAAGGATTCAACGCCGGCCGGCGCAGCTTGATGAAGGCGACGGGCATCGCCGTCGCTGCGATGAGCGTGGTTCCGGCAGTCGCCGCGACGCAGGCTTTAGCCCAGTCGACCTCATGGGACAAGGTGTTTCCGAAGAGCGACAGGGTCGATCACCAGAAGGTGTCGTTCAAGAACCGCTACGGCATCGTGCTGGCAGGCGATCTCTACCTGCCGAAGGAGCGGGGAAATACACCGCTTGCCGCGCTTGTCCTCGGCGGCCCCTTCGGCGCCGTGAAGGAACAGTCTTCCGGACTTTACGCGCAGACGATGGCCGAACGCGGCTTTGCGACGCTGGCCTTTGATGGTTCCTATACGGGAGAAAGCGGCGGCGAGCCCCGCAACATAGCCTCGCCGGAGATCAACACGGAGGACTTCAGCGCGGCGGTGGACTTCATCGGCCTCCACTCCTTCGTTGACCGCGAGCGCATCGGCATGATCGGCATCTGCGGCTGGGGCGGCATGGCGCTTAATGCCGTCGCCGTGGACAAGCGCGTCAAGGCGGTCGTCGCCAGCACGATGTACGACATGACCCGCGTGATGTCGAAAGGCTACAACGACAGCGTGACGCTGGAGCAGCGGACGCAGGCGCTCGAGCAGATGAGCCGGCAGCGCTGGGCGGATGCCGAGAAAGGAACCCCTGCGTATCAGTCCCCTTACAACGAGCTCAAGGGCGGCGAAGCACCGTTCCTGGTCGACTATCACGACTACTACATGACACCGCGTGGCTACCACCCGCGCGCGGTCAACTCCGGCAACGCCTGGTCCCAGACGACGCCGCTGTCATTCATGAACATGCCGATCCTGACCTACATCGCGGAGATCTCTCCGCGCCCGGTGCTCTTCATCCACGGCGAGAAGGCCCATTCGCGCTACTTCGCCGAAACTGCCTTCGCCGCCGCCGCGGAGCCTAAGGAGCTGATGATCATCCCCGGTGCCAGCCATACCGACCTGTACGACCGGGTAGACAAGATCCCCTTCGACCGGATCGCCGACTTCTTCGGACAGCATCTGGCATAGGCGAGGAAGCCACCGACCCGGCGTCGTCGGGCGAGCTGGGCTCGACGTCGCCGACCTTTTTGAGAAGGAACTGAAAGATGAAGAACATCGCTGCGTCCATAGCGATCTCTGCGCTCGCTGCTACGGGAGCGGAGGCTCAGGAAGAACGCCGCCGTGTTGCTCCGCCGGCCGTCTACGATGTCGCGCCCGGCCTCGGCCACTTCACCGACGATGTCCTGTTCGGTGAAGTCTGGGAACGGAAGGAGCTCGCACCTCGTGACCGCAGCCTGGTCACGGTCTCGGCGATCGTATCGACGGGCAAGACGGCGCAGATCGGCGCGCATGTCGGTCGCGCGCTGGATAACGGCGTGAAGCCGGAAGAGATCGGAGAGCTGGTAACGCATCTCGCCTTCTACTCCGGCTGGCCGAACGCGATCTCCGCTGTCGAGGAAACGAAAAAGGTCTTCGATGAGCGGAAGATCGCGCCGCTTCAGAACATCGCCGCGCCGCGCGTCGAACTTGAGGCAGCCGCCGAGGCTGCTCGCAGACAGACCCTCAACACGTCGGTCGCACCGACCTCGGCGGCGCTTGCCGACCTGACCAACCGTGTCCTGTTCGGCGATCTGTGGCAGCGCCCGGAACTCTCGGCACGCGACCGCAGCCTGGTGACGATGTCGGCATTGATCGCCGTCGGTCAGCCCGAGCAACTGCCATTCCACGCCAACCGCGCCATGGACAACGGCCTGAACCAGGCAGAGGTGTCCGAAGTTCTGAGCCATGTCGCCTTCTACGCGGGCTGGCCGAGAGCAATGTCAGCCGTACCCGTTCTCAAGCAGGTGTTCGAAAGCAGGAAGGGAACCCAGGTGACCGCTCCCCAGGCAGACCTCAAGATCACTCCGGCGGGAAGCGGGGCGGCTTCGGCTCCCGAGCAGTTTTTTACAGGGAAGGTTGGGATCTCCGGCCTTTACCAGGCTGACGAGCCTGCGCGCGTCGGAGGCGCAACAGTGTCCTTCTCGGCGGGTGCGCGTACGGCATGGCATACCCATCCGCTTGGTCAGACGCTGTTCATCGTACGTGGCCGTGGCTGGGTGCAGAAGGAAGGAGAACCGATCCAGCAAGTTAATCCGGGCGATGTCGTCTGGATACCTCCGCAGGTCCGTCACTGGCACGGAGCATCGAGCGGTGAGCCGATGACGCACTTCGCCGTGGCAGAAGCATTGGACGGAAGCTCGGTGACGTGGATGGAGAAGGTCTCGGAGGGAGACTACAGCAAGGGCACCGTACGCTGATCGATAAGCGTGGCGCCGCGGGATGCTGTTCATCCCGTCGCGACTTTTCGGACGCCGTTTCGTCTAGGCTTCTGACGCGGCCGAAGTCCGCAATTCCAAAACGGTCACGCACGCGGTCATCGCCAGATGACGACTTCGGCCCGGCCAGCGGAAATAATTGCCGCTGTACCCTCCTGTTGACTGATGCCCAACGCGACGTCCTCCAGATTCAATTTTCGGCGCGATGCTTGATGCGTTGAAGGAGCTTGGGATTGCGGACGACTCCATCGTGGTCTTTGCTTCCGACAACGGACCGGACGGCCCCGGAGCGAGCCGCTTCGGCACCGACATGCCAGACATGGGGACGACCGGACCTTATCGCGGCGCGTTGGGTGACGTCAGCGAAGGCGCGATCCGCACCGCCGCCGTGATCCGCTGGCCGCAACGGATCAGGCCACGGTCCTCCCACGCGATGTTTTCGATCATGGATTTCTTCCCCACCTTCGCGCACGTGGCAGACGGCAAGGCGCCCGACGACAGGCCAATCGACGGTATCAACCAGATCGATCTGCTGCGCGGCGAGAATGATAGAGGACGGCGAGAGCATTTGCTGACCTTCGTGGGTTCCGAGTTGGTCGCCGTTCGCTGGAAACAATTCCGGGCCTATTTTGTGGACGTAGCACCTGGACGGAGCGGCCCAGGCGGCGCGACGCTGATGGGCGGTATCGGATCCGGCGCCGCACCTATGAACGGGTATCCGAAGGTGTTCAACATTGAGTCGGATCCGCAGGAAGAGCACAATATCGGCGAGATGTACAACTGGGTTCTCGGACCGCTGCTGAAGGTAGTGGGGGAATACAAGGCGACCCTCGAGCGATCACCCAACCCACCGGCGGCGAACATGACAAAGTTCTGAATGCCAATATTGCTGGTCGGTTCCGGCGCTGAATGGTGTTTAAACTGCACGATCCTGTAACAAAACTTTTCAACGAAAGCTGACGATGGCCGGCGTCGACAGCCTGTCGCGATGCGCTCCAGGCTGTCAGAGGCGAAATCGCGCTAGAAGCGGACGGCGAGCCCGAGGATCGGTCCTTGCTGAACAACATCGAACACGAAGCCGTCGTCGCTGTAATCAACTCCGAGGGCTCGATATCCGGCGATGGCGGAAATCCTGTCGTTGAAATCGTAGCCGACGCCCATGGCGACATCCCAGTCGATGTCGGCTCCACCGCCGCCGACCAGTCCCCATCCCGTCAGATAAATCTCCGGCGTGAAGGAATACTTCCCACGCAAGCCGACCATGCCATCCACCCATGTCGCGCTGTCGCTTCGCTCGATGCCGCCGAGGAGGCCGCCGTTGAACGAGAGCGTTGTGTCGACCGACCAGAGCTTCGCACCCCCGACGATGTCCAGATGTCCGGCCGGACCATCGAGGAGCGCGTAGCCTATGCCCAGCAAGCCCGAAAAACTCTCCGACGTGACATCGACATCAGTCGCAAATATTCCAAGAGGAGTCTCGCCATTGGCAGACACCTTGACATAGATGGCGTCGCCGATGACGCTGAAGCGGTCATATCGGGCCTCGCCTGCCGCCATGAAGGCGAAATCGAGATTGTCCAGGATGTCGCCGAAGTCGGCATCGATGTCCACCGTGGTGGGAAGCCCGAATTGCGCCGTCTCGCCGGATATCCCGGCCATCCACAGGTATGGAGCAATCGAGAATGTCCAGCCTTCCGGGGCTTCTGCAGGCTTTGGGTCCTGAGTAAGGAGCGGCGATACGTCGGCCGCCTGGGCGCCGCTGCAAATCATGGCGACGACAGCCGCGGAAAGCCCGAATTTCAAAAGCTTCATCCCAATCCCCTTCTGTCGGAAGGCACCATTGCCATTACTTCCTCAGTTCTGCACCGCGCGGCACGCCGGATCCCGTGCCGCTGCCTGCTTCCACGTGCAGTCGTTCACCGCAATCTTCTGCTCTGCGCCGATGTGTCCAGCCATCCCGCTTACCTGGTGGGCGTAGTTGTCTCTGGTATGCGGATCAACCGCGGCCACCGGAGCGGCAAGGATCAAACCTGCGGCGTTGCCGGCCGCTGCCGCCGCCCCCGTCGTTCCGGCGATCAGGTGATCCCCAAGGCCCATCCGGCTGTCGGTCAGCGTCTGGCCCTCGGAGATGCGTGCGCCGATGAGCTGGACCACCTGCGGGGATTCCGCGAACTTGCTGTGGTGGAGACCGTCGCCCGCCTTCACCTTGGTGAGGTCGATGACGGTGACCTCATTGGTTTCCATCTCGTCCTTGTAGGGCGCTTCCTCCGGATCGATCGAGCCCAGCCGGGGGATGTCGCCCCAGACCCTGCGCGAAAAGGCCAGCGCGCGGTCATCGCGGGATACGAACAATGTGAAGCGCGGCTGCCGCTTGCCCATGTCCTCGATCTGCGAGCGAAACACGTCCACGTCGACGTCCGGAGCAGCAAGCATCACATTCTTGAACTTCGGTGGCAGACCACCATTGCGGATCGCCATTTGGCGTAGCCCTTCGAGGGCCAGCCAGTTGCCCATCGAGTGCGCGAGGATAGAGACCTCCTTCACTTCAGGATCGGCAGCCAGATACTGAAACAATTTCTCAAGGGCGTTTCGCGTGTAATTGGTGCTTTCGCGGTCATATCCATAGGCGAGCAGGCTACCTCGCGATGGCCAGGTCACAAGAATGGGAGCGCTGCGGACACCTGAATCGTGGACAATCTGCGCAAAGCGGTAGACGGAATCCTCGAAGCGATTATTGAACCCATGGATGAAGACGAACGCGCTGCGGTCGGGACTCTTCTTCACCGCGGCGTTGAGCCAGGTCTTTGCCTCCTCTTGGCTGATCTCTTCGGCCTTGAGAGTCGCGAAATCGGTCGCCGGATTGGGGGGAAGCCTCTTTGGCCAGGCGACATCGCCGACCTTGCGGACAGGCGGGATCGACACCGTGATGTCCGCAAAGGCTGGGGTGCGTGCCCGCTCGCCCGTGAACATCTCTCCGGCACGCTCCGAGCGCCCACGCGTGGTGGTGATCAGCATGCTGACCCTGCTCGAACCGGGCGACGCATCGGCAACGGGCGCCAACACGCCCTTCGGATGCCCGCCACATCCGGCAGGGACGATGAGCGCGATGCAAAACGACAGCCGCAGAAGGCGACGAAGCGACGATGATGAGGTGACGCGGATGCCACCACTGCGAAGACTGCTCACGCTTCCCCCCGAGCCTAAGTCATGTTCAGCGCAGCAAGCGTCCCCAAGCTGTCTGCGCACTCGCAAAGACAAATCAGCTCTCTACAGATAGCAAGTATTGGGGCCGAAGCACAGCAATACTTGGTCGTGCGGAGGCGACTGGTTGATCGTATGTATTGCCATCATTTTGCACCGGTTACTTCCCGCAATTGTCTGACCAGCTCCGCAACCTGTGGATCGTCCGGCCGCAGGCGGGCCAGCGCCTCGGCATATTCCAGTGTCTCCGGAAAGCGTCTGAGCTTCAGTCCGTACCTGACCGCAGATCCGAGCAGCTCGGCGTCGAGCTCTCCGCCCGCAACTGCGCGACCGAGCAGGTCGAGTGCCTCCTGCGTCCGGCCGAGCGAGTCGAGTGCGATGGCAAGCGTCGTCTTGTAGCGGGTATTTCCCGGATCCAGCCGTATGGCTTCATCGAGTTCCCGCATCGCCTCTGGCATTGCTTTCTCGCGAACGAGCGACAGCGCATGTCCGTAGCGCAGACCCGCGTGATCGGGAGAGATCGCGATGGCTTCGGCGTAGGCGCGTTCCGATTTGTCGTTTTGGCCCGTAGCGCGGTAGAGTTCGGCAAGGTTGATATGTGGACCCGCAAGCGCCGGGTCGAGCACGATCGCCTGTCGGAACGCTTTTTCCGCGTCTCCGGCGAGCCGCTGGCCGAACAGGAAGGTTCCGTAGTTGTTCTGTGCCTCGGCGACGTCGGCGTTGGCCTCGACATAGGCACGCAGGTCTTCGACGGCGGCGTCGAAGCTCTTCCGTTGATTGCCAAGGAGGTCCAACGACGGCGTGCTGCCGAGTGCCGTCGCTGCAGCCACGCGCACCGCGCGGGTTGCATCGCCGAGCAGATTGCCGATAGCCTCCAATCTGAGCTCGGGCGGCAAGCTGCCGGCCGCTTCTGCGGCGCCTAGCCTGACCAAAGGATCGAAGTCCCCCGCGGCCGCTTTTACGTCAGCGACGACGTCGGCTCCGCCAATGCGGCTCATCTGCGCGATCGCGCTGCCTCTGACGATGCCAGCCTGTTCTTTGTCCACCACAAGCTTGCGCAGAGCCCCGATCGAAGCCGGATCGCCTCTTGCGGCTGCGGCGAAGGCGTGCGCGTTCGTTGGGCGCGCACGCCAGGCGGTCCCGTACCACTTGTCCATGTTCTCCGCCGCCCAGGCATTGGTTTTGTGCTCATGACACGTCGTACAGGCATTCGGCGTTCCGTAAGCGACGGAGAGATCGGGGCGCGGGATCACGAAGGAGTGGTCGCGCCGCGGATCGACCTTCATATAGGGACGCTCCGGCATGTGACAGTTGGCGCACTGCGCGCCGCTCGAACCGGCCGGGTGGTGAGTGTGGGCCGGGGTATCGAACATGCCGCTCGGGTCATTCCTGGCAAACCGCTCGGACGCGGTTTTCGTGTGGCATTGAGTGCACAAGGCATTGCCATCCGCCTTCAACGTTGCCTCGTGCTGCCTGTGGCAATCAAGGCAGGTGACGCCCGCTCTTGCCATCTTGCTCTGCTGGAAGGAGCCATACTCGAAAACCTCGTCGAGAATCTGCCCGTCCGGAAAGTAGAGGTCCGGGCGGAGCAACGCCGGCGAAAAATGATCAAGAAAAGGCTTCCCAGCAGCATAGCCGTCGCTAAGCTTGATCCGCCTGGAGTGGCAACCGACGCAGGTGTTCGCGTCGACCTGCGGTAACCCCAGACCCGGACCGACGGGTATTGAAGCACCTTTCGACCTCGCCTCGGCCCATTCGACATGCTTGGCACCAGCGCCGTGACAGGACTGGCAGCCGATGCTGGTCGCGACATAGGTTGATCGATAGTCGCTCGTCTCCGGCTGAAAATTGCTCCGGGGATCGGTGGAATGACAGTCGATGCAGGTGCGGTTCCACCGGTAGAACGGACCTGTCCAATGATATGTCGAGCCCGGCTTTGCTGGCTTGCCTTCGCCAAGCCAGAACCATTCCCGCTTGTCGGTATCCCAGGCAATGTCGAGAGCCTGCAGCCTGCCGCCGCCCAGATCGACCAGATACTGCTGCAAAGGCTCATAGGCGAAGGTGTATTTGACCTCGAATTCCCCCTGCTTGCCGTCCGGCCCCTGGGTCCTGACGAAAAAGCGGCCGTCGCGGCGGGAAAAGATCGTGACGATGCCGTCGTGATCGTACCGGACATTGTCGAAATTGCCCCGCACCGTCCTCTCATCGGCGAGTGCCATCGCTTTTGAATGGTTGGATTTGGCGAAGGCGGCTGACTGGTCGCCATGACAGGATGTACACGTCTTCTCGTCCACGAATCCGGTGTGGATGGAGATTCGAGGATCGGCAGTCGACGACGGAGCCGTCTCGGCGGCAACAATCGGTGCGGCAAACACAAGCAGGGCGCCAAATAATAAGGCTGCCCGAACAATTGCCGCTGAGTGGAAAAACCCCGTCAATCGATCGCTCCCGCGTCGTTCTGGAACAAAGGTCTCGCTGTACCCGGCAGCTTGACCAAGCATCGGGCAAAAATGCAACTGGGCAGCCTCCAATCAGCCGGAGCTTTTCGACCATCTGTTGGGAACGCTTGCATTCGTGCCGATTAGACCAACCCAAAAGCTTAGTAGCACGGTGGGTACCAGCTTTTCGCCATCAATCCTGGCGCCATCCGAGTTGATGACCGCAAGCGACGGCACCGGGGCGGTGGCGGGGACTTGGCCAATGTTCTTTGCCAGCGGCACATGTTGTTTCTTGGTGGAATCCTGGGCGACTACACCAGTTGATGCCAGTGCCAAGCATCCGACAAAGGCTGGCACGCGGGCGAGACGATGGATGTTCATTGTTGTTCTCCCTCGAGCTTCGGGACAAGCGGCAGGGCCACCTGTCCATTCTTGTTGCAGATGGATTACTCCGCCAAAGCCGTCGCTGGCACAAAACGCCCTACTTCTCCCGGAAAATCTGCTTCCAGTCGGCCTTCATATCGACCACGGTCCAACCAGTGATCGCTGCCGCATCAAGCGCCTTGTCAAGGCGGCCGAATTCGCTCTCACGGTCGTAGGCATATTCGCGTTCCGCATCTGTGTGATGAACGAGCATGCCGAAACGCGCGGGCGCACCGCCCATCGTCGTCCATTGCAGCATTTCAAGGTCACCGTCGGAATTGCCGAAGGCAGCAATCGGCCGACGGCCGATGTGCTCGTTGATCCCAACAGGCTTCCCCGCCTTGTCGTCGATGAAGTTGACTTGCGGCAGGCGATATAAGGTCGGCGTATCATCGCGCATCCTGAACTCTGTCTTGATCGACGACCCGACAACCTGCTCAGGCGGGATGCCGTAAACTTTCTCCGCCCATGGCCGCACGAATTCGATACCGCCACCTGAAACGATGAAGGTCTTGAAGTCGTTGGCGCGCAGATAAGCGAGCAGCTCGATCATCGGCTGGTAGACCAGCTCCGTGTAAGGGCGCTTGAATTTCGGGTCGCGCGCTGTGGCAAGCCAATCGGTGACGACCTTCTGGAAGTCGTCGCTGGTCATTCCCGCGTGGGTCGTCATTATGAGTTCCAGAAGGCCCTTTTCGCCGGATGCGGCCAAGGTCTTCATGTCGCCTTCGAGCACGGCCTTGAACGGCTGCGTGTCCTTCCATTCCGGATGGTCCGGAGCAAGCGCCTTGACGCGGTCGAGCGCGAAGGCGAGCTGGGTGTACATAGGATGCTCGGTCCAAAGCGTGCCGTCGTTGTCGAACACGGCAATGCGCTCATGTTCCGGGATAAACTCGGGCGAACCCTCCTTTGTCACCTTCTCGACGAAGGCGACGATCGCCGCTTTCGGGGCGGTGTCGTTCCAGGAGGGAAGAGGGTCGGTCTGGGCGAGAGCGAGGGGAGCGACGAGCAGAGCCGCGGCGGCAGCCAATATGACGCGACGGATCAGTTCGGGTAGATCATACTTCGCAAGCATGTGACACTCCATATGTTCATGACGTTGTCGAACGGCTGCTATATGTCTGCTGCTGATTGCCGATCGACGGCGACATATTCGTTGGCGGCCGACCGCAAAGAGCGATCAGCCGCCCGATTGACGCCGTGCTACTGACTTGCGCGTTGTTTAACCGCTGCCTCGATTTGCGCCTTCACAGCGTCGAGGTTGAAGCTTGCGCCCTTCTGCAGTGGTGGATACTCGATTGCCGTTTGGGCAAGAGCAGCTACCTGCTGTTGGACGAACACGAAGCGCCAGAACTCGTAGACGAACCAGCCCATGAAATTTCCCTGCGCGCCATCCAAAGTCCCGTTTTCAGGATCGCCAAAGCGCTCGAACGGGTCCAGGCGCAGATTTGTGAGGGTGGGCGCGTTGAGCTGGTTCTTGACCCCGATCCAACCGTGGGGCTGGTCAATGAAGCGATACTTGTAGTCGCCTACCCGCACCGCTCCGAGAGTGCTTTCGCCGAAATAGAACACCTCCTGGCGGGCTGAGGGTCCCTTGCCGGTAACCAGGTCCAACTGATTATAGCTGTCGAGATGGTTCTTGTAGGTTTTGTCGCCGACGGTTTTGCCCTTCAGCAGTTCCTCCTTGATGGTTGGGTTGCCGGCAGCGGCAACGAAAGTGGGGAACCAGTCGAGACCGGAGATGATGCCATTTTCGATCTTGCCGGCAGGCACTTTGCCGGGCCAGCGTATCATCGCGGGGGCGCGGAAGCCGCCTTCATAGACGGTGCCTTTTTGCCCCTTGAACGGCGTGTTGCCGCCGTCCGGCCAGGTGAAGGTCTCAGTGCCGTTGTCGGTCGTGAACACGACGATCGTGTTGTCGTCCACGCCCATGTCCTTCAACTTCTGCATGGTCGCGCCGACGATGTCATCGAGTTGGGCCATGCCCGCTTCCTGAAGCGACCATCCGTTCTTCGAATTGCGCAAAGCCTCATATTTGGGTGACAGATGGGTTACGATATGCATGCGTGTGGGATTGAGCCACAGGAAGAACGGCTTGTTGTCCGCCTTCACCTTGTCCAGCCACTTGAAGGCGACGTCGCGGATTTCTTCATCCACGGTCTCCATCCGATCCGGATAAAGAGTGCCGGCGTCTTCGATCCTCTGCTTGCCGACCTTGCCCCAGCGCGGGTCTACCGCTGCATCGTCGGTTTCGGTCGCAAAGCTGTGAACCATGTTGCGGGGGCCGACCTTGTCCAGCAGCTCCTGCGGATAACCGGGGTGCGACGGGTCCTCCATGGCGTCGAGGTGATAGAGATAGCCGAAGAACTCGTCGAAGCCGTGGACCGTGGGCAAGTACTCGTTGCGGTCGCCGAGATGGTTCTTGCCGAACTGACCCGTGGCATAGCCCAAGTCCTTGAGCGCCGTCGCGATGGTCATCGCTTCTGCAGGCATGCCGACAGTGGCGCCGGCTTGTCCTACGGTGGTCAGGCCAGTGCGAATTGGAAGTTGGCCCATAACAAAGGCCGCGCGACCAGCCGTGCAGCTCGCCTCGGCGTAGTAGTCGGTGAAGAGCATTCCCTCGGCGGCGATCTTGTCGAGGTTCGGCGTGCGCCCCGCCATCATGCCGCGGTGATAGGCGCCGATGTTCCAGATGCCGACGTCGTCTGCCATAATGACGACGATGTTTGGTTTTTGCGCATCCTGCGCCCGCGGGGAGACAGGTTGGCCCCAAAGAACGACCAAAACAGCCAATGCTCCAATGCCGTCGATTATCCTGCGGTTCATCTTAAGTTCCTCCCGTGCGATTTCCGGCCGAACGATGATTCATCCAAACGAACGACGGCAATTCATCAAGCGCCGCCGGTCGCCTATTCGCTCTGATGCGCGGTTAAGTAATCCGCCCGCAACGCTGCGGCCCAGGCGTAATCCCAAGCCGCCGCGCCAGCGTTAGTTGCCGGTCGGCATCGGAATACTTACGCCCTCCTTTGCTAGTGAGTCCCGTATCCACTGGAAGCGTTCGTAATCCGATAGTGTGATGGGACCGTTGTAAGTCAGACTTTGGGGCTTCCGAGGCGGATACTCCACGTAAGTGGCCATGATCTTCTTCAATTCCTCGCCCATGACCACGCCCATCCAGGTTCGCTCCGTAAAGTTGTTCATGAAAATGTCGTAGCGTTCCTGCGGGTCCTGCCACAGATCGAACACCTGGGGCACCGTGGCTACATATTTCTCCGCACCCTTCCAGCCGAGGTTGGAATCGACGGCCAGCCCGCCCGTTGACGCTCCGTCATCGCCGCGGATATTGAACGCAAACTTGTAGTTGTTGACGCGGATCGCGCCCGGCGAGAGCTCGTTCTCGGTAAAGTAGAACCATGACTTGCGGTCCGACTTTCCGGTGCCGCGCAGGATTGGCGACATGTCAAAGCTGTCGAAGATGATGGGCTTGTCTTCACGGTCCTTGTCGGGAAGCGGCACTCCGCCGACGGAGGCGAATGTCGCCATGAGATCGAGACCACCGACGATGTCGTGGTTCTTGCCGCGAGGTTTGATCTTACCGGGCCATACGGCGATCGCGGGAACGCGGTTGCCGCCCTCGCGCAAGGTGCCTTTGGTGCCGCGAAACGGCGTGTATCCGGCGTCCGGATAGACATCCTGCCAGGCTCCATTGTCCGTCGTGTAGAAAACCAGCGTGTTCTTGTCCATGCCGGTTTCACGCAGCTTGTCCAAGATCCTGCCGATGTGCGTGTCGAGTTCTACGATCGAGTCTGCATACTTCGACTTCGACAGGGACTTGTGCTGGAACTCGGGGGCTGGAAGATTCGGCTGGTGCACCTTCATGAAGTTGACGTTGATGAAGAACGGTTGATCCGGCTTCTTGGCGGCCGCATCCAGGAATTCGATCGCCGCCTTCTCAACATAGCCATCGAAGTATGGGATGCCGACGACACCTTCCTTGCCGTCGATCACCGGCGTGTCGACGTACTGGCCGTTGATCTTGAAGTCTTCCTTGACCTCGCCGCCGGCCTTGCCGGACAGCGAGCCTTTGGTCACCTTCTGGAACATCTCCCTGAGCGCCGGATCCATGTCCGGGAACCAGGTAGGATCGGCATAGGTGTAGGCGTTCAGATGATAAAGGCCGACATGTTTCATTTCGTCATAGCCCTGCGCGATCGGTAGCGCGTAGTCCGCCTCGCCAAGGTGCCACTTGCCCGTGAAATAGGTCTGGTAGCCGCCTCGCTTCAACACCGACGCCAACGTCCATTCGGCTGCGGGCAGTCCGCCGCCCTGGCCCTGGAAGGCGACCGTCGTCATGCCGCTGCGGTTTGGAATACGGCCGGTCTGCATCGCGGCGCGGCCGGGAGTGCAGCTTGGCTGAGCGTAGAAGGAAAAGAAGGTCATCCCTTCGTCTGCCAGCTTGTCGATGTTCGGCGTCGGCATGCCGCGGCCCTCGCCGCCGCCATAAGGCCCGAGATCGCCGTAGCCAGTGTCGTCGGACACGATGAATAGGATGTTGGGCTTTGCTGGCGCGTCCTGGGCTTGCAGAGGCGATGCGGTAGACCAAAGAACGGTTGAAGCAGCCACTGCTCCAATTCCGCAGATTATTCTGCGATTCATCTTGAGTTCCTCCCGTGTGATTTCCGGCCAAGCGATGGTACATCCAAACGCACCACGGCAACCGAGCGCCGCCGGTCGCGTATTCACTCTGAATTCAATCGAAACAAAATGGAGCAATATCAAACTGCGGACGCCCTTCAGTCGAAATGGCATCCAGCCTGAGCATCCCTTGCAGATGGCCAAGGACACCCATGGCTCGCACCATACCGGATGGCAATCCGCGCCGATATTGTACCTTCGGGCAACCATGGCTTTTTATAAGCTTCATGAAATATATTTAAACGGTTGCAAGGCCGATGCGACTTGGCTTAACTGCCATTCGTCGATTAGCTTTTCGGGGGAAGGCTATGGGCTTGGGGCGCAAGTGGGCGTTTCGATCGGACCGGCTCGGTCGGTGTGCGGCCCTCTTTTGTTTTCTTGTCGTAGTGATCGCTTGGATACCATCCGCGTCCACGGAGATCGTGGGCCGGCTTCCCCGTGTTCTCATTCTCTACCCATACGATGAACGAATAGCGGCAACAACCGCCGCCGGAGAGGCCGTGAGGACGCGGCTGCTGGATGCCACCCAGGGAAAGATCGATCTTTTCTCCGAATTTCTCGACCTTTCGAGATTTCCGGAAAGCGCCCACATTGATCGTATGGCGCAGTATCTTTCGGCCAAATATGCTGATCGTCGTCCTGATGTGGTCGTTGCGCTCGGCGAGCAGTCGGCAAGGTTCATCATTGCGAACCGCAAGCAGCTTGCAGGGAATGCAAAGATAATCCACGCCGGTTTCAGTAGCTCCACCGCCGAAAAAATAGACTTGCCCAGCGATGTGATCGGTGCCTTCACCGAGTTTGACATCTTAAAGACAGCGGAGATGGCGCGCGGACTCCAGCCCGAGGCGCGTTATCTCTTCATTATCGGAGGATCCTCAGAATTCGATCGGTGGTGGCTCGCCACGGCGCGGGCCGATCTTGCGGCATTCTCCAGGGACTACGAAACGACCTATCTGGAGGACATGACGATCGACGAGTTCACCAAGCGGGCCGCGGAGTTTCCCCGTAACAGCATCGTCCTTGCGCTGACGATTTTCAAAGATAGCGCCGGCCGCAATTTCATTCCGCGTGAAGCGATCAGACAAATATCGCAGACTGCCAGCGCTCCGATCTACGGTCCATATCCCACCTACATCGACTACGGCGTTGTCGGTGGCAACGTTGTCACGTTCGAGTCGTTGGGCATGACCGTGGCGGACCTGGCACTCGATGCTCTCGCCGGCAAGCCGATCTCCAACCTCGAGTCTCCCCAGACCTATATCGCAGACGCGAGGCAACTACAGCACTGGGGGCTGCCGGAGAAGAACCTTCCTCCGGGCACAGTCCAGATGTTCAGGGAACCGACGTTCTGGGAGCAACACTGGTTCGCCGTGGTTGCGGCATTAGCCGTCATCACGGCACAGGGGATCGTCATCAGCGGTCTGCTTATCGAACGCCTCCGCCGCCGGAAGGCGGAGATCGAATCGCGCCGCCGTCTCCTCGAAGTGGTTCACCTCAATCAGTCCGCGACAGCCGGCGCGCTGTCGGCGTCGATCGCGCACGAACTCAACCAGCCGCTGGGTGCTATCCGCAGTAACGCGGAAGCGGCTGCGGTCATTCTTCGATCCGAGAGGCCCGATCTCAAGCTGATCGAGCAGATCCTGATAGACATTCAGGACGACGATCAACGCGCTGGTGATATCATTTTGCGGATGAGAGGCCTGCTTAAGAAGAGAAGCGAGATCGACTGGCAAGAGTTCGACCTCAATGAAGTGACGACCAGTGCCATCCAAATCCTCCACGGCGAAGCGGAGCGGAAGGGTGTTGTTGTCAGTTCCAACCGGCCCCCACAGGCGCTGCCGGTCCGAGCCGACAAGGTCCATGTCCAGCAGGTTATTCTCAACCTCGCGACCAACGCCATAGACGCGATGCTGGAGATGGTAACGACTGAAAGAAGGCTCGTGCTTGAGACAACGCTCACGAAGGAAACCCAGGTCGAGTTGTCGATTTCCGATACGGGCCGCGGTATCCCTGACGAACAGCTCGCCTGCGTTTTCGAGCCGTTCTATACTACAAAGCCCACCGGGACGGGCCTTGGCCTTTCCATCGCGCGCGCGATAGTCGAAACCTATGGCGGCAAGATCTGGGCCGACAACCGCCCCGAGGGCGGAGCTGTTTTTCGTGTTGTGCTGCCTCTTGCCCGAAGCGGATAAATCCATTGGAACCCGTCGTTCACATCGTCGATGACGACCAATCTTTCCGGACAGCAGTCGGGCGGCTGCTGTCGGCGTCAGGTTTCCGCGTGGCTCTCTATGAATCAGGCGATCAGTTTCTCGCGCAGTTGCCCGCCACCGAGCCTGGCTGCCTCCTCCTTGACCTCCAACTGCCTGGGTTGAGCGGTCGGGAACTGCAGGACCGCCTTTTGGAGAAAGCGCCCCTGCTGCCGATCGTGTATCTCACAGGCCAAGGCGACATAAGGGCCAGTGTCAGTGCAATGAAGGCCGGCGCGGAAGATTTTCTAGAGAAGCCGGCGTCCGGCAATATTTTGTTGGAGGCCATCCACCGAGCGCTGGTCAAATACGAAAAGCGGCGTGTGGAGCACGACCGCATTCGCGCGCTGCAGGTACTAGTGGCCGGCTTGACACCTCGCGAAGCCGAGGTCTTCGGCCTGATCGTGCGCGGCCACCTCAACAAGCAAATCGCCTATGCCCTTGGCACCTCCGAGAGGACCGTGAAGGCCCATCGCCACAGTATCATGGAAAAGCTTGGGGTGCGTTCGTTGGCCGAAGCGGTCTCCATCGCCGAGAAAAGCGGCCTCCTCGATCCCGACGCGAGACCGCTGCAGCGTTCATGAGCGTGCCGTTTCCCCTTAGGACAATATCCGACGTACCGTGGAAGGCCTACAGTCATATGCACGAGCCGAACATCTTCCACACGAGCGAAAGAGAGGCACAAGTTGGAAAGCCTGCGCCGCACGGTGGCGATCGTTGAAGACGATGCAAGTATGCGAAGAAGCGTCCTGCGGCTGCTGAATGCCCACGGATTTCTGGCTGAGGAGTATACGTCGGCAGAATCGTTTCTCGGTCGCGATGCGGGAAGCAATGTGGAATGCCTTGTTCTGGATGTTGATCTGGGCGGCATGTCCGGGATAGAGCTGCAGCGCCGATTGAAGGAGGCTGGCTCCGGCCTTCCGGTGATCTTCATCACTGCTCTCGAAGACGATACCCTGGAAGTTGAGGCGACACAAGCAGGTTGCATCGCCTATCTACGGAAGCCGTTTCCGGCCGCCTTGCTGATCGACGCCATCAACGACGCGTGCAAATCACAAGGTCCATGTTAATCGGACTGACAGCGGAAGACCCCAGATTCCCCAGACAACCACATTTTTTCAAGTAAATCATATTTCGCTATCTGATTATTCCCACGCAGTGAACCGACCTCGCGTCCAAACGAGAAGGTGGCGTAAAACGGCACGCGACAGATGATTATGTCAACGACGTGGTATTCCTTCGCCCCTTGGATGTCCCGCTTGCGATCAGAAGCCGGTCGAAGAACTTTCTCGTCTTTGCTAGACGATCAGCAGCACGCAACCGGTGCCAAGCAGCACCAGCGTCCATACGAGATCCACATTGAACCAGGCGCTGCGCAATATCTCGAGCCCGACCCAGCGATAGACCGCCAGGGCAACGAGGCTTGTAACTGCCAACATCGCAAGTGTATGGACGCCGACCGCGGCGATCGCGATGGCGACAGACCCATCTCCGCCGATTTCGCGCAATGGCGAATCCGCGAGACAAAGTGGTATCAACGCTGGCAGGATCATCAGTCCGGCTCCATGGGCCGTCGCCATCAGGAACGACCAGAACGCCAGACCGGCAAGCCCCGTGCGCATGCCGATACGAACGCGACGCCCGTGTCCGACGAAATGATGCCAGACAGCCCAGCCTATGAGGCCGGCTCCAGCAGCCGTTTGCACGGCAGCCTGGTCCACGAAGAGGCCGGCCGCGACCAGGGCTCCAGCCACCAGTGCTATCGATACGGCGTGTCCGACGGCGATGGCGGGCACTGCCTGAACCACGGCGGCAGAACTCTGCCGGTGAACGCCAAGCGCCACGGCAAACAGCCATCCCATCGCCGGGTTGAGACCATGAAAGGCTCCTAGTCCCGCCAGCAAAATCCATGGCCAGAGTTCGTTCATAGGCGCTTCATCCGGCTATGCGTCGCTCCTTACGGATAACAATATGAATCTGACGAGCAATCCCCACCCTGGAGGCGGACCTGGTGCGGGCGATGCGATTTTGGCCATTCGACGAAGAATTTCTCGTCGAATGCAATGCCGCCGTCAGGCTTAGCGTCCAGCTTGACCATCCAGCCAGAGACACCGTCGGGATAGAACTGCTCGTCGATCGCACCGTAGAGAGAGTTGGTGAAATAGACACGGCGACCATCCCGGCTGATCTCGACCATCTGCGGGCCGCCATTCAGCGCGCCATTCTTCGCTCCTGGATGTGAAGCACGCGAAACGATGCCGCCGATCCGAACCTTGCCTGTCAGCTTCGGCTTGAACGGATCGGAAACATCGTATTGATGCAGGTCGCCGGTGCCCCAGCAGGACACGTAGAGAAATCTGTCATCCATCGAAAGGTCGATGTCGGTGACGAGTGGTGGCACGGCATTGAAACCCTTCAGCATCGGCGGCAACAGGTCCGGATCGGCGGGGTCCGCCGGAATGTCGATCACCCTTGTCACCGCCCCCTGGGGGCCCTGCCGGGGGCCGCACCCCATCGAGGGGGGGAGGACCTCCAGCCCGAGGACGCAGTTTAACAAACCATAAGCACGGGTCGGGTCACGCTGAGGGCCCACGTCCAAAACGAGACGCAAA
>NZ_JABEPH010000679.1:0-1140 GCF_013004495.1 Rhizobium sp. SEMIA 4085 | reverse complement strand
CACGAAAGCTGCGCGACCGAGGATTGTCTGTCAACAGATTGTCTGATAAACATTGCTAAGGTTCAAACTGTCTCACGAACTTGCGGAGGAATAACTCCGTAACAGAACCGGCGCTGCCGCAGCACAACTTTCACTGCTGACATCGATCAAATCGCGATGTCCTTGTTTTCAGTGGAAAGCGGTGACTGCATCTCGGCTATGTGAAGGCTGCGAACATGTCGTCGTCCTCGCGACGGCGGGACGCGACGCCTTGGTGAACAAACGGGCCGTCCTTCTCATGGATGGACGGCTCCATGGCGCCGAGATCACCAGCTTCCCCAATATGCATCTCGAGATGCCGATCTGGGAAAGGTAAGTATTGAGATTGAGGAAGCAGAGAAGATGATTGATACGAAAGCATTGCTCGATAATATGACCTTGGCCGAGCAGGTTTCGCTACTTTCCGGCGATACGTTCTGGTCTTTACCGCCCATCGACCGCTTAGGGATAGGGAGATTGCGCTTGACCGACGGCCCCAACGGCGCCCGCGGGGCGGGGTCTTTTGTCGGAGGTGTGACTGCAGCGGCTTTCCCGGTGGGCATCGCCATCGGAGCGAGTTGGAACCCGGACCTAGCCAAGGAAATCGGCAGTGCCCTAGGTGACGAGGTTCTTTCAAAAGGTGCCCACGTCTCGTTAGCCCCCACCGTTAACATCCAGCGCAGCGTCACAAACGGCCGCAACTTTGAGTGCTTCTCTGAGGATCCGATACTGACGGCGGAACTTGCCGTCGGCTATATCGAAGGTCTGCAGTCCAAGAAAGTCGGTGCCACGATAAAACATTTCGTCGGCAACGAGTCCGAGATTGAACGTACAACCATCTCTTCAGATATCGATGAACGCACTCTGCGCGAAGTCTACCTGATACCCTTTGAGGCGGCGGTGAAGCGGGCAAAGGTCTGGGCCGTGATGTCTTCGTATAACAAACTAAACGGTACTTACACGGCGGAAAGCCATTGGCTGTTGAACGAAGTTCTGCGCGGTGACTGGGGTTTTAACGGCGTGGTGATGTCGGACTGGTTCGGCTCGCGTTGGACCGCGCCCACTGTGAATGCCGGGCCGGTACTGGAGATGCCGGGGCCTACCCGCGCGTGCGGCGCCAAG
>NZ_JABEPH010000678.1:0-1142 GCF_013004495.1 Rhizobium sp. SEMIA 4085 | reverse complement strand
CGGTCGACACCGGTCCCGGCGCAACGCATGTGACGGTCACGCCCGTGCGGCGCAATTCCTGATGAAGCGCTTCCGAAAAGAAGCGCACGAAGGCTTTGCTCGCATAATACAGGGCCATATTCGGCCCCGGCGTGAACCCGGCTATGGAACCGAGATTGAGCACGCCGCCACGCCCGCGCGCTGCCATTCCCGGCAGGAAGCGGAGAGTCAGGTCGCTGAGGGCTCGTATGTTGAGATCGATAATGCCAAGCTGGTCCTCGACCGGAAGGAGCGTTGCCGAACCGCGCAGCCCGTATCCGGCGCTGTTGACCAGCACATCGCAGAACAAACCGTTTGCAGACAGGAAGTCCTGCAAACGCGCCGAGGCATCGGCCACAAGGAGATCCAATTCCAGCGTGAATGCCTCGCCGCCCGCCGCCCGCACCTCCGCCGCGGCAGCAGCCAGACCTTCAGGCGAGCGCGCAACAAGCACAACGACGGCCCCATGCTCCCGGGCGGCGACCTTGGCTATTGCCCTGCCGATTCCGCGCGACGCACCGACCACCACGGCGGACGGACGAAACTCACTCTGCATGATCATATTGCCGTCCCTGAAGCCCCCGTATCGAGAGCGGCAGCACCCTGTGGGGCGATGCACTTTACTTCGCTGGCGACCTCGCCGTTCAATATCTTCTCGAACCGCTCCAGCGCCCGTGCGACATTGGCGCCGTCCATGACCCTGTGATCGTAGTGGATCCGGACCGTGACCGATCCATCTGCCGAGATCGGGCCGTAATTGAAGAGCGTGGTCAAAGGCGAAAGGGGGTTGAGTGACTCTGCCCCGAGACCGGAATAGACCGATAGCTGGAAAGTGCCGAACCGGCGGGCACGCTGCCGCCCGATATTCAGCCCGAGCCACATCAACAGCCACCTCAAGGGCGCCGGCGCACGGGCAAACTTCAATGCACGCCGGAACTCCTTGATTTTTAGGACCGGGCGCGAGCGCGCCGCCTGAATCAAGGCCTCGAGTTCGGCGATCGGCCGCCGCTCGGGGGCCTTGATCAAGCTCAGCAAGACGACCCGCTCGCCGTCATATTCGCGCTCGTGGGCAATCGAGGCTACGCTTTGCGGATATTCATAGAGCTGAGCTCTCGGGAACTTGG
>NZ_JABEPH010000677.1:0-1146 GCF_013004495.1 Rhizobium sp. SEMIA 4085 | reverse complement strand
TGCGCTTTTGAGACATTTCCACTTCAAAGACGGTAGCGGGGATTTCAAGCCACAGAAGGTCACAGGCGAACTTGGTAAGAGTTTCCCGGCCGGTCAGACAATGGTTGACCGCGGAAACTATCCGATGCGCCGCGGTAACCTGGCGCTCGCACCTTCGAACGATGATTGGCACGCGATCTAAATCATTTGGGCGGCGTCGCCGACCACAGTCAAATACACATCTTTGATGATTCTGAATGAGAGCTATATCCCGGTGGGGTAGCGGCATAGTACCCTCCGCCAAATGACTTGTGCGGTCCTTACAAAAAGCTGGCTTGACGCATGATTGCTCAGCCACGTGACAGAGCAGGACAGGCACATGAAACACATACGTCAATCGGAACGCACATCCCGCCCCGAACAGCCTGTGGAAGCGCAGATGGCGACTGATGCTCAAATCAATCAGGGGCGTGGCGCCTTCCGCAACGCGGTCAATGCCAGCCCTCCACTTGCCACGGGCACGGCACCGCCATTTTCGGAGGCCTCCAATGTCCGGCCATCGCACGGTCACGACGCAGATGTCGCGAGACTGAAGCAACCGTTTGACAAGTCTTTTCGGGCGAATCCCCGGCATCCTGCGACAAACTTCGACATGCCACTCAACGCCGAAGAGATGTCCAGTGCCGTCGTACTCGACGCGATCCCGTTACCCGTCTTCTTCAAGAACAGGGATGGCGTACATCTTGGTTGCAACAGGGCGTTTGAAAGCTTCTCCGGTCGCTCAAGAGCAGAGATTATCGGAAAAACCGTTTTCGATTTGGTACCCGCACCCATAGCCGAGACGTATGCCGCGTTGGACGAGGCGCTTTTTGCAAATGGCGGTGTTCAGCAATATGAAGCAAAGGCCACTGCGGAAAATGGTGGCGTAGTTGATCTTTTACTCAGCAAAACAGCGATCACTGATATCGCCGGTAACAGGATCGGCTTGGGTGGCGCGATGTTGGACATCACAGAACGAAAACGTGCGGAGCATGATCTCAAAGAGGCTCTTGAATTCGCAGAGGGAGTTATCGCAGCCATTCCTGACGTTCTGTTCGAGGTAGATGCCGACGGTCGCTACCTGCAGGTCTGGGCAAGGAATCAGGAGCTCCTGGCGCAGCCAAAAGA
>NZ_JABEPH010000676.1:0-1147 GCF_013004495.1 Rhizobium sp. SEMIA 4085 | reverse complement strand
ATGATCCCCGATATGAAAATGCGCGTCGTCAACGTCGTCGACCTTTTGGCGCTGCAGGCCAAGGAGCAGCATCCGCACGGCCTGGAGCACGGTGAATTCGACCGCATCTTCACAAAGGACAAGCCGGTGATCTTCGCCTATCACGGCTATCCCTATCTCATCCACCGGCTGACCTATAAACGCACAAACCACGAAAACATCCACGTGCGCGGCTTCATCGAGGAAGGAACGACGACGACGCCTTTCGACATGACGGTGCTGAACGAGCTCGACCGCTTCCATCTCGCCATCGAGGCCATCGAGCGCGTGCCGGGATTGAAGGAGAAGGTGCCGGACGTCCTCGACCGGCTGCATCTGAAACTCGCCGAACACCACGCCTACGTCCGGGAATATGGCGAGGACATGCCCGAGGTCAGAAACTGGAAGTGGCCGGCGTCATGAGCCGGGCGGCGGCGGACCCTGCCATTTCGAGGCTCCGCCGAACTCCAAGCACGCCGGCGCGCACAAAGACCGTCCCGCAGATTGCCGTCCGCGTTTTTCCGCCTATCCTTCATGCATGATAGAGGAGGATCAAGCCATGCCCTTCATCCACACCCCCGACGCGTCCGCCAGCGAGAAGACCGCGTCCATGTACGCGTCCGCCGAAACGAACTATGGCTATCTGCCAAACATGTACCGCGCCTTCGGGCACCGGCCCGAGGTGATGGAGAACTGGGGTGCCCTGCTTTCGAGCATCCGCAGTCATATGAGCCCCAGGCGCTACGAGCTGGTGACGCTGGCGGCGGCCAAGGAGCTCAAGTCCTCGTATTGCATGCTAGCGCACGGTTCCGTGCTGTTGCGCGAGGGCTTCACCAATGACGGGCTGGCGGCCGTGGCGAACGAGACGGAAAAGGCGCCGATCGATGCCGTCGAGCGCGCCGTCATGGCCTTTGCCGCCAAAGTGGTGCGCGACGCGACCTCGGTGACGCAGCAGGATGTCGACGGGTTGAAAAAGCACCAGCTCACCGATGCCGAGATCTTCGACATCACCGCGGCGGCGGCAGCCCGCTGCTTCTTCTCGAAGATGCTGGATGCACTGGGTGCGGCACCGGACCATGTCTATGCCGAACGGCGCGACCCCCATCTCCGCCAGGCCCTCCCCGTCGGC
>NZ_JABEPH010000675.1:0-1148 GCF_013004495.1 Rhizobium sp. SEMIA 4085 | reverse complement strand
TTCCCGTGCTTTTTAGAACATAGATGGCACCAGTCAGGTGACCATCGAAACGCAATACGCCGCGTCGACTTCGGTCACGACGGTATGGCGAGCTTTCGCCGTCCACGTTTCTCTTTCTTCAAGAAGACAAAAAACCGCGTCGACCGGTTCCCCGAATGGGCCCGTAGCTCAGTTGGTTAGAGCACACGCTTGATAAGCGTGGGGTCGGTAGTTCAAGTCTACCCGGGCCCACCATTTGCTTTTGCGAATGCGGGTTGAGGGATGACGGACTTGCTGTTGGGTTTCCTGACGCGGAAAATTGCCGAACCTGGGCTTGCCCGGGCGATCGAGCTGATGGGGCTGTAGCTCAGCTGGGAGAGCACCTGCTTTGCAAGCAGGGGGTCAGCGGTTCGATCCCGCTCAGCTCCACCAAATCGATTGGTGTCGAGACTGACGGCAACGAAGCGTAGCGCAAGGCGCGTCGCCAATCGTTTGGCGCCCGAGCGGAGCGCCTTCGGCGCGTGAGCGACAAGAATTGTCTTCTGAAGAAAAACAAAGTTTGCATCGTTTGTGACGATGCCTGTTCTGCATATATCGTGAAGAGAAGATTGATCTGGAGGCTTCCAGGTGTTTTGGGTTTAGGCCCGAGGCGTCCGAAGCCGGTTCCAATGATGTCGTTGATGGTCTAGCCGACCGGAAACGAAAGAGGAGCCGGATGTAGGAAGGAAGCTTGTCCTGAGGCATTGTTGTTGTTTGAAGGCTTTGGCTTTCATCTGACCGACGGTGCTGGATTGGCGTTGCCTGACCGCGCGCCACCGGATTTGATCTCGAGAAGCTGGTCTTAAGACAGACTGTGAAGCGAGCTGCTCGGCGTAGCTCCAATGAAGCAGATCTGTCGAACACGTCGATGGCATCATTAGAAAGCGTGATTGTAAAAGGTAATCACGCATTGTTGGTCTTCGGATTTGATTGTGCGGCAACTGAGAGGTTGTCCGGATGGTCGGATTTGGCACGTCCGCAAGGTCGCAAGCCGAGCGGATGCGGTTTTCCAAATCCAACAAAGATGATGAGCATTGGCAATGAGAACGATTAAGTGTCGTAAGGGCATTTGGTGGATGCCTTGGCATGCACAGGCGATGAAGGACGTGATACGCTGCGATAAGCCGTGG
>NZ_JABEPH010000674.1:0-1150 GCF_013004495.1 Rhizobium sp. SEMIA 4085 | reverse complement strand
TGTCCCGGGCGGTGTTCCGGGCCCACAAAGGCTATCCAAGTCGCGCTGCACGGGGGCAGCTCGCCGAGAACCTCACAGAACACCCTATTACATATTCAGCCGCGTTCAACGCGGTTTTCGCGGACGTCGAGACCTATGCTATCGAAAGCCTCACACCTGCCGATCGCGAACAAGCAAGCGCGTTCAAGGCGGAAGACTGGCTCGCCGACATCGGCAAGATCGAGAACTACCTTCCGCTGGCTGTAGAGGAGAAGAAGCAGGAGCTTTTCAGCTTTATTGAGGGCTATAACCAGTATCGGCGGAACAGGGAGAGTGACTACCGCTATGGACCCGCCACCTTAGATTGGCCGAACCTCGGCGGCGTGGATTTCTCGCCCGCCCAGGTAGCGCAACTCTTCTCGACCTTGAAAGGCGACGAAGACAAGTGAACTCGATCCGTCTGGGATTTGCCAGGCGTTGATTGCATCAAGCGCCATGCCATTGAAAACGACCCTGACTATTATTTCCATTGGGCCTCGCACACGCTTGACGGGAAGGAAGGCGCGCCCTTAGCCTGATATGACAGGACTCGATTGGAAGGGCATGATAATGACGACTGAGGGCGATCTCACGACGACCGAGAAGGGGCAAAATTTCGAGAAGGAGGTCGCCGCAATCTACGAGGCGCTCGGCTACAAGGTCGAGCGAAACGTTCAGGTCAAAGGTCATCAGGTTGACCTTCTTGTGACGCGGTCGCTCGCAGGCGCACGAACCATCACCTACATGATCGATGCAAAGAACCGGTCCTCGGGTAGCGTCGGCATTAATGATTTCGCGAGTTTTTCCACTACCGCCACGCGCCTCTTTCTGGACGGGGCAATTACCGGCGCGATCATGGTCACCAATGCCGATTTTAGCCAGATTGCATCGGGTCAGGCGCTCGACAGCAACAACCTCAGGCTCATGACGATCAATGAACTGCGAAACGAGATTTTCAATCCCTCGGAAGCGTTGACCAGAACGCTCATGGATTACGAAGCTAGAGAAATCAACGCCGAGTGTATCGCGTTGGACGCCGAATCGAATGTGGCTCACGTGATCGGATACAGGACATTGGAGCATATATCTACAAGTGGGGTGAAGAGCGAAAGTGCATGTGCGTCGACGCGTG
>NZ_JABEPH010000673.1:0-1170 GCF_013004495.1 Rhizobium sp. SEMIA 4085 | reverse complement strand
CCCGGCTGCGGCTGTTGGCTGGTATCGGCGGTCGGTTGCGCAAGGCGGCGGAGCGCCGACATTGCAGTGTTGGAATGGATGGTCGCGACGCCACCAGTGTGGCCGGTATTCCAGGCCGTAAGCAAAGTGAGCGCAGCGCCGTCACGGACTTCGCCGACGACGATCCGGTCGGGACGCAGCCGCATCGTGCTCTTTAGGAGCCGCGCCATATCGACAGTATCGCTTGTGTGGAGAAGGACGGCGTTGTCGGCTGTGCATTGGATCTCTGCGGTATCCTCGAGGATGACGAGGCGGTCGTCCGGCGCCGACTTGACGATTTCGTTGATGACGGCGTTCGCAAGCGTCGTCTTGCCGGAGCCGGAGCCGCCGGAGATGATGATGTTGAGCCGAGACGAAATCGCGCTGCGGATCGTCAACGCCTGCTGCTTGCTCATCACGCCAGAGCGCACGTAATCCTCAAGGGGGATCAAGCGCGAGGCGCGACGGCGAATGGTGAACGCTGGCTTGGAGACCACCGGGGGCAACAGTCCTTCGAAGCGATGGCCACCGATCGGCAGTTCGCCGGAGACGATCGGCTGCTCGGTATCGACCTCGGATTGGAGCGCATGTGCCACCGTTCCAATCACCATTTCCGCCGCCGCGGACGACATTTCTCCGGCTGGTGCGACGCCATGGCCAAGCCGTTCGATGAACAGTTTGCCGTCCGGATTGAGCATGATTTCGACAACAGTCGAATCATCGAGCGCGACGCAGAGCTGATCGCCGAGCGCCTCCTGAAGCTTGCGGACGAGTCGAGGATGAGAGCGAAGCTGGTTCACGGTTTTCTCCTTATGCTGCCTGACCCAGCGGACCATTGAATTGCGAGCGATAGCTGGACGGGCGGAGCCTCAGAAATGTCTCCACGTTCGCCGGAAGGATCCCTGCGATGGCTGTAGTTACGCCGATACGGCTCGGGTCGCCAATGCGCTGAAGCGGCCAACCAACACGACCGAGAATGCGTTCGAACCGCAGGTCGGTCACGGTAACAATCTCGGTAATGGCGCTCACGAGGCACCACTCGATGATGCCCGCAAACATCGTCAGCGTTGCCTCATGCACCGATCCCGATCCCCTGCCCTCTTCAAGGGTCGTATCCACGCAGAAGCGGGAGCTCTCGATCATCGCAGGGTG
>NZ_JABEPH010000067.1:0-20647 GCF_013004495.1 Rhizobium sp. SEMIA 4085 | reverse complement strand
CTCCTGCACCGTTCGCTTGACATCGCCGCAATCGAACGCGCCGCCGACCGGATCGCCAAGGCGGATATGATCTATGCCTTCGGTTCGGGTGGAAACTCCTCGATGATCGCCGACGAATTCCAGAACCGCCTCTTCCGCCTAGGGCTGCGCATCACGGCAAGTTCGGACCACAGCATGCAGCTGATGATGGCGGCGGCAGCGCGCGCGGGCGACGTGCTGATCGGCTCGTCCTTTTCGGGGCGCAATGCCGAGCTCGTTCGCGCTTTCGGGCTGGCGCGCGAAGCCAAAGTCACGACGATTGCACTGACGCAGAGCGGAAGTCCGGTGGCAGCGGCGGCAGAGATCGTCGTGCCGATCGATCTGCCGGAAGGAAACAATATATTCCGTCCCACCTCGACCCGCATCGCCTATATCGCAACCGTCGACATCATCGCGAGCCTTGTCGCCTATGCCATCCAGCCGAAGGCGGCGGTAACACTAAGACGTATCAAGCAACAATTGGTCGCCCACCGCGACGGCGACGACCGTCAGCTCCTCGGAGACTGAGGACGTGCAAAAGGAAGGGATGAAGCATGACGCAATCGGTCGCTATCGTGACGGGAGCTGCTGGAGACATCGGCGCTGCAATCGCCGCGAGGCTCGCCGATGACCATGACATCGTCCTGCTTGCCGACATCGACCGGGAGGCGGCCGCAGCCGTTGCCGCCACGCTTTGTCCGCAAAACCGTTTCGTTGCCGTCGGGTGCGACGTCACCAGCGAGGAGAGCGTTTCTCATCTTGCAAGCCGCTGCGCCGAACTTGGACAGTTGCAGACGCTCGTCAACAATGCCGGCGCGGCACGTGCTGTCAGCCTTCATGATACCACGCCTTCCATCTGGCGCATGGATAATGCCCTCAACCTCGAAGCTGCATTCTTATGCTTTCGCGCCGTCGAGGACATGCTGAAGGCCTCGAAAGGATCGGTCATCAACATCGCCTCCGTCAACGGCATGAACGTTTTCGGGCATCCGGCCTATAGCGCGGCGAAGGCGGGGCTTATCCACTTCACGCGGTTGGTGGCCGTCGAATACGGCAAGTTCGGCATCCGCTCCAATGCGGTCGCCCCCGGCACGGTCAGAACCCGGGCCTGGGAAGCGCGCGCGGCTGCCAATCCCAACGTCTTCGAGGAGGCGCGGCGATGGTATCCGCTCCAGCGGGTTGTCGACCCGAAGGATGTGGCCAATGCCGTTGCCTTTTTAGCCGGATCGCAGGCGGCAGCCATCAGCGGGGTTTGTTTGCCCGTGGATTGCGGCCTGACGGCGGGCCAGGCGGAGCTCGCCCGCACCTTCTCGCAATCAGACCATTACTGAAATCCATAAACAAAAGAGAGGAACAGGACATGAAACCGGTTTACTATCGCTTGGAAAACAGCTGGACCCCAAAGGGCGGGCCAAACGGCCAGTTCACCTTCACGCTCTTAAACCTCTCCGAAAGCCCGCTTTCCGGCTTCAAGCTCGTCTATACATCCTTGACGCGGGTGAGCGACCCTGAAGCCTGCGAGAACGCCCAGTTCCTGCGCCGGAACGCGAACTTCCACGAATTCTCGCCGCCTCCGGGGTTCCTTCTTGCGCCCGGCCAGAGCTGGATCTTCACGGTTGCCGGCCTTCATCGCAAGGCGCAGCATTGCACGGATGGGGCAAAATCCGCCTACCTGCCCCTGGTCGACGGCACGCATGTCGAGGTGGCTGTCTCCGATCTGCTTCTTGAAGGCAGTCTGAGCGAGCCGCCGCCGGCGTTGCTGCCGGAGGGCCACCTTGATCTTCCCTTCGCGCTCCAGCCCTGGCCGGCAGAGATCGATGCCAAGCCGGGCGACAGCTTTCCGGTCGTGCTTTATCCGCAGGGCGCACGCTCCGACGAGCTGCTTTCGATCTCGACGGTGATTTCCCTTTCGCGCCGGCTCTTTGAGAGCGACCATTCCGTCTTCAGCCTGGCGCCATCGCCGCAGGGCCGGGCACTGGTCTTCGACCGCCAGGCCTCGCTCGATGCGGAGAGTTACCGGCTAACCTTTGCCTCTGACAAGGTCACGCTTTCCTATCGCGATGCGGCCGGGCTCCAGTATGGCCTGACCTCGCTTGCGCAGTTGCTCAACGGGGCGCGCACGACAAAAGGCAGGTTCCGCTTTCCGATCTCCGGCAGCATCTCCGACAAGCCGCGTTACGGCTGGCGCGGCTGCCATCTCGACGTGTCACGTCAGTTTTATCCGGTTGCCGACGTCAAGCGGCTGATCGATATCCTTGCCTGGTTCAAGCTCAATATCTTTCATTGGCATCTGACCGACGACGAGGCATGGCGGTTGGAAATCAGGGCCTATCCGCAGCTGACCACCACCGGCGTCCTGCGCGGTCCAAACGAGCCGCTGCTGCCGCAGCTCGGCAATGGCGCTGAGCCGGTCGGCGGCTTCTATTCGCAGGGCGATATCCGCGACATCGTCGCCCATGCCCAGGCACTGAATGTCGAAGTCGTGCCGGAGATCGATATTCCCGGTCACAATGCCGCAACGCTGGCCGCCCTCCCGGAACTCACCGATGGCCAGGAGGCACCCGACAGCTATCATTCCGTTCAGGGCTATCCGAACAACGCCTTGAACCCGGCCGTGCCCCTCACCTACGAATTCCTGGAAAAGGTCTTCGACGAGATGGTCGAGCTCTTCCCCTCCTCCTACATTCATGTGGGCGGTGACGAAGTGGCGAACGGTTCATGGCTTGCCTCTCCGCTGGCAAAGGAGCTGATGGCCGAGGAAGGCATTTCCGGCACGTTCGGCCTGCAGTCCTATTTCCTGAAACGGATCAAGGACATGCTGACGGCGCGCGGACGCAAGCTTGCCGGCTGGAACGAGGTGGCCCATGGCGGCGGGGTCGCGGCGAAAGACACGCTGCTGATGGCCTGGGAAAATCCGCAGGTCGGCATCGATCTCGCAAGGGAGGGCTACGACGTCGTCATGACGCCGGGACAGGCTTATTATCTGGACATGGTCCAGGCAGAAGCCTTCCAGGAGCCGGGAGCGAGCTGGGCAGGCACGGTGCCACCGGCACATACCTATGCCTATGAAGCGGAAGGCGAGTTCCCCGAGGATCTCAAGGACAAGATGAAGGGCGTACAGGCCTGCATCTGGTCGGAACACTTCCTGTCGCGCGGCTACTTCAACCGCCTGGTCTTTCCGCGCCTTCCGGCGATCGCCGAAGCGGCATGGACCCCGAAGGCCAAGAAGGACTGGAACCGCTTTGCGGCCATCGTCCCCCTGAGCCCGGCACTCTAGGCCCGAAACGCCAGGACGGTAGCGATGCGGATTGCGGTCGGCGGAATTCACACGGAATGCAGCACATACTCGCCGGTGCTGATGGCGATCGAGGATTTTCGCGTCATGCGCGGAGCAGATCTCCTCGGTTCCGACTATTTCAACTTTCTGAACGCGCAAGGGGTCGACCACCTCCCGCTTCTCCATGCGCGTGCCATTCCGGGCGGACCGGTGTCGCGTGCCGCCTACGAGGAGTTCAAGACGGAGTTCGTCGACCGGCTGCAGGCGTCCACGCCGCTTGACGGTCTCTATCTCGCCATGCACGGCGCAATGAACGTCGAGGGCATGGATGACGCCGAAGGCGACTGGATATCGGCGGCCCGCGCCGTCGTCGGTCCGGACTGCATCGTCGCTGCGAGCTACGATCTGCATGGCAATGTCAGCCAGAAGATCGTCGACCAGCTCGATATTTTCGCGGCCTACCGCACGGCGCCGCATATTGATGTCCGCGAGACCATGGTGCGCGCCTGGTCGATGCTCGTCGACGCGCTGACGAGCGGGAACCGGCCGGGCGTGGCCTGGGCGCCGGTGCCTGTCCTGTGGCCGGGCGAGCGGACTTCGACTGAGGATGAGCCGGCAAAGGGCCTCTACCGACGGCTTGCGGACTTCGACCGCCGCGACGGCGTTCTCGATGCCAATCTGATGATCGGTTATGTCTGGGCCGACGAGCCGCGGGCGACGGCCTGCGCTGTGGTGACGGCGTCGGACAAAGCTGCTGCCGCAAAAGCCGCGGAGGAGATCGCACTTTCCTATTGGAATGCCCGAAAGGATTTTCGTTTCGGGCCGGTAACCGGTCCGCTTGACGACATGCTCGATATCGCAGCAGATACGAAGACTGCGCCGGTCGTGCTTGCGGATTCGGCGGACAATCCGACCGGCGGCGGTGTGGGCGACCGGGCCGATGTCCTAAGCGCGGTTCTTTCCCGCAAGTTCGAAAACACGCTCTTTGCCGGCGTCACCGACCGGCCGGCCGTCGAGGCCTGCTTTGCCGCCGGCAGGGGAGCGATCGTGCCTCTGTCAGTCGGCGGTAGTCTCGATCCGGCGAGCTTGCCCGTTCGTATCGAGGCTGAGGTGATCCTACTCGACGATCCAGGCTGCGAGGCCGAACGCCAGGCGGTGATCCGGACCCGCGGCGTCACGGTGGTTCTTGCTGCCCGCAGGCGCCCCTATCACAGCATCGCGGATTTCGCGCGCCTTGGGCTCGATCCCAGATCGGTTCGGCTGCTTGTCGTGAAATCGGGCTATCTTTCGCCCGAGCTTGCCCCGATTGCCAATCCGAATCTCATGGCACTGACGGAGGGCGTCGTGAACCAGGACATCGAAAGTCTAGCGAGCCATCGCCGAACCCGGCCGATCTTCCCGTTCGACCGCGAATTCGTATACCAACCGCAGGCGCGTCTTTCAGCGCGCTGGCAGGACTGATTATGTTCTATTTTGAGGCCCGGAATGACGGCCACCATCCCGTAGGGATCTGCATCTTGCGGAACGAGGATATAAGGTTCCCGGGGGACCTTTCAGCCTCGTCTGGTGGCAGCACGGCTCCTAGCGATGCCACCGTCGTCTGCTTCAGCCTTCCTGGCCCCTCTCCCCATGGCCGCCAGCCCTCCGGCCGGTTCAAACCACGCACTCTGCCAGGTGAGAGCAGCCGGCGCAGGCGATCCTCCCGTTCGACCGCAATTTCGATTGCCAGCCGCAGGCGCACTTTTCGACGCGCCGGTGGGATTGACATTTCGCATCATCAAATCGCGTGGCGGGCGGCGCATTGCCAGAACGCGCGCCGTGTGACCACCAGATCGTTCCCTTCGTTGATATCCGCATGAACCGCCTTCTTCCCGATGTCTTTCGCAATCCGGCAATCCGCGTCAGCATGATTGCCATCTTTTTGTTCGGGTTTGCGGGGGCGACAACATCACCGTATCAATCCGTCGTCGGTATTCGCGAGCTGGGATTGAGCAACGGTCTTTATTCAGCCCTCATCTTTGCGGCCGCGGCGGTCAATGTCCTCGTGAGCATCCTCCTCGGCAACCTTGCCGACCGTCTCGGCGAATATCGTTCGATGATGCTGGTGGCTGCCAGTTTCGGTATTTTCGGCTATGGCGCGATATATTTCGTTCCGACCCAAACGAGCTTCATCGCCTGCTCGCTTCTGTTGCTACCGATCTATGGTTCGCTCAACTCCCTGCTTTTTGCCCATGTCCGGGCCGCCACCGCGGGAATGCCCAAAAACGAGGTCAACACCGTCAACTCAGGCGTCCGGGCAATGATCTCGCTGTCGTGGGTGCTGGTACCTGGCATGACAGGTGCGCTGCTTTCCACGTCGATGAGCATGCTGCCCGCCTATCTTTTCGCCTGTCTCTCCTGCATATTCTGTTTTGCCCTGATCAGCGCGGTCCTGCCGCGCCAGAAGGGCACGGACAAAGCAGCAACGCATCATCTCTCTCATCTTGCTGCCCTCGCAGAAGTGGTCTCGCCGAGAATCTTCACGCCCTTGATTGCCGTTGCGCTCATTACGAGCACGCTCCATGTCAACGGGGCGATCCTGCCCTTGATCGTCACCGGCGCGGTTCACGGGACGGTAGCCGATGTCGGCATTCTCGTCGGCATCGTTGCCTTCCTCGAGATCATTTTCATCATCGTCTGGGCGCGACTTCTCAGGCAGATGGGTCAGGTCGCAGCACTGGTGACCGGCACCATCATATATGCCGCCTACCTGTTGCTGCTCGGGCTTGCTTCACAGCCCTGGCACGCTTACGCCCTGACAGTCATCAGCGGTATTGGCGCTGCAGCGCTGATCAGCATCCCCATCACCTACCTCCAGGACCTCATTGCAGAGAGGCCAGGTCTTGGCAGCGCCCTGATATCCGTCAACATTTTTCTCAGCGCAGGCGTGAGCGCACTCGTCTTCGCCATTGGCAGTTCCATCACGACCTATTCGGGGACCTCAATTATTGGCGCGCTCTTCGGGCTCGGCGGCATTGGGCTCCTGATATACTGCAGCACCAGACGTTGAGCTGTCTGATGGAGGACTACCGCCGGATGAAGACAGCAGGCGCCTAAGCCCAAGGATAGGCGACGGCCGATCTCCCACCATCTTTCAAAGTCCACAGGTGCGGAACGTTCGAATTCAATGACTATCCGGTGCCTGCATCCACTGGGTTTGGCATGAAGCACATGCCATAGGTCGACATGATCTGGCTGGTCATGACAAAGGATGAGATAGCGATGGCCTTCATCGAAACGCTCCGCAGGTCAGGAAATCCCAACTCATATGCATACCGCAATGACCGGCCTCCGGATGGCTGGCCATCAGATCATAAGCAGCTTGAAGAGCATCGACAAAGCCGAGAGCGGCTTGGTTCCAGCTTCGTGTGCAATCCGCGACCACGGACCATGTCGGCCTCCTCCAGCCGGGCACGGGATATCGCGGTTTTGGTGCTGGCTCCTACTGAATTGCGGAACTATCGGCCTTTTCAAGAGCAATGTAAGCCGCTGCCGTCCATGAGAATCCGAGCCCACCGCATCCTTCCCCGGTTTTCGGATCGAAATATTCGGCAAAGCCTTCGGTCTCGATTGCGCTGATCGTCGATTGGCGCAGTTCCGCTGCAAATCCTGCGTGGCCGTTGCGGTGTAATCCCTCGATCAGGAGCCAGTTGATGATCGCCCAGGCCGGACCGCGCCAATAGCGCTTGGCCTCGAAACTCGCGGAAAGAGGCTCGGTCGTCGGGAAGACGACTTTCATACCCTTGCACCATCTTCGCATTTCGGCGGCTGCAGCGTCGGCTGTCGCCTCGTCAAGGTCGAGCGCAAGAAGCGGAATGAAGCCGGCCTGCGTGGCTGCGACGACATCCTCGCCGGCCAGCAGATCCCGCGAGACGAAACGCGAAAGATGAGAACGCCACTGCGCCTTCAGGGCCTGCCGTGTGCGCTCATTCAGCACTGCAATCTCATCGGCTTCGCCTGCGCGCCCGAGGACAGCTGCCAGATAATGCAGATCTTCACCGGCCTTCAGCAGGATCGCGCTGGTCTGGATATCAGCGATCTTGAACTCGGCCTGTTGCCATTGCTCGACGGGGTCCCAGCCGCAGGCCGCATAGGTATCCAGGAGATGGATGAAGCGGCCATAGTCCTCGTCGCGCGGGCGCATTTGCGGGTTCACATGCCCTATATCTTTTCGCACAACCGGCGTTTCGGTTGTCGTCGCAACACGCGCAAGGGCGACGTCCCAGGCAGGCGAGTTGTCGCTGCCGCTTTCCCAAGGATGCAGCAAGGCGCCGAGACCGGTGCCTTCCGGATCACGCGCGCTGTACCACCACCGGTGCCACTTCAAGGCGGCTTCGTAGAGCGTAAGGGTTCGCTTGTTTTCGACCGAGCCGGTGGCGACCGCTGTTTCGTAAATCTTGCGAAGAGCCATAGCGAAGACCGGTGGCTGCGTGATACCGGAGGTCGGAATGACATGGTTCGTGCGCCAGACGTCGGGGCCGGGGAAATAGCTGTCGCTCGGCTGATGGAACACGATATGGGGGATCATGCCATCGGTCCATTGTCCCTCGGCCAGCCGTTCGAGTTCACGATAGGCGCGGTCGATGTCGTAGGCGGCAAACCCCATGGCGACGAAGGCCGAATCCCAGTTCCACTGAAAAGGATAAAGCCGATCGGTCGGTACCGTGTAGCCGCCGCGGTCATTCGCCGCCAAGATCGCCTTGGCTTCATCGATGTATTTCGTCATTCCATTTACTCCAGATATTTGTCAGGCAGCAGCCGCCAGGTAGGCCTTGCCGCTATCGGGTGCGAGCCAAGAAATGCGCGCGGGATCAGGTTTCAGGCCGATGACGTCGCCGCTTGCAACCTTTTCGGCGGCGGGCAGAATGACGCGAACGGGTTGGTTTTCGATCAATCCCGTCAAAAGAAGATGCGAACCCATTGGCTCGGCGACGCGAACGCGCATTTGAAATCCCTCTGACGGCGGCGCAAGCACCACGGCTTCGCCGCGCAGCCCGAGGATGATCTCGGGCCCGGATTGCGGCGGCACCGAAAAGCGCTCGCTGCCCGCGATCACGTGCCCGTCGGTCACGGGCATGCGGATGAAATTCATCGGCGGATTGCCGATGAAGCCGCCGACGAACCGCGTGGCGGGATGGTTGTAGATGTCGACGGGATGGCCAACCTGCTCGATCTGGCCGTCGTGCATGACGGCGATCCTGTCCGAAAGGCCCATCGCCTCGGTCTGGTCGTGCGTCACATAGATCGTCGTCGTGCCGGAAGACTGCAGGACCGTCTTTAGTTCCGTACGCATTTCCAGGCGCAGCAGCGCATCGAGATTGGAAAGCGGCTCATCCATCAACAGGACCTTCGGCTCGACAGCGAGCGCCCGAGCCACGGCTACGCGCTGGCGTTGGCCGCCCGACAGCTTGTTCGGATAGCGGTCGAGATAGGGCTCTATATGCAGAAGAGCTGCCGCTTTTTTCACCTGCTGGCTGACGCGCGCCTCATCGGCCTTTTGCATCCTGAGGCCGAAGGCGACATTTTCAAAGACGGTCATATGCGGGAAGACGGCGTAGTTCTGGAAGACCATGGCAAGGCCGCGGTCCTTCGGCTGAAGCCCGACTACCGAGCGGTCTCCGATCCGAATGTCGCCGGCACTTTCGGATTCAAGACCGGCGATGATGCGTAGCAGCGTCGTCTTTCCGCAGCCAGAGGGGCCGAGAAGGGAAACGAATTCCCCGTCGTTGACTGTCAGCGAGACCTCCTTCAGCGCCTGGAAGGTCCCGAAGTTCTTCCGGATGCGGTCGATGATGATGTTGGCCATGAAACTGTTCCCGTTACTTGGATGACCCGTTACTTGGATGAAATGCCCCAGATCGCGAAAAGGTAGCGCCTGACCGCGAAGATGAAGACCACGGATGGCAGGATGAGCATGAGGCCGCCCGCAAAGCGGTAATGCATGGGGCTTTCCGCCAGCACGGTCAGCAGATAGGCCGTTAACGTCCGATTTCTGACGGTGAGCACGGACGCGGCGAAAACCTCGTTCCAGGAGATGACGAAGGCAAAGACGGCGGTCGCGGCGATACCTGGAAGGGCGAGAGGAGCGACGATCTTGAAGAATGCCTGGATACGCGAGCACCCGAAGACCCATGCCGCTTCCTCGAGTTCTCTCGGAACGCCAAGAAAGATGCCTTGCGTCACCAGCACGGCGAAGGGAAGGGCAAGGACGGTATGAACGAGCCCGACGCCCGTTACCGTATCGTAGAGGCCGAGACGGATGAAGGAAACGGTGAGCGGCAGAGCAAGGATTGCCAAAGGAAAGGCGCGGGTCAAAAGGACCATCAGCCGAAAGGAATCCTTGCCGTGAAAATTATAGCGTGCCAGCGCATAGCCGGCGGGCGCTCCGAGAAGCAGGGACAGGGCAACCGTGATCGCTGCAGCTCCGAGTGAGTTCAGGAAGGAGCCGAGAACGCCTTCTGTCCTCAGGAAAAGCAGAAAGGGCTCTAAGGAAAGGCCTGTCGGCAGACCGGTCTTCGGCCAGAGGTAGACGGCGCTGCGTCCGCCGAAGGCGCCGAGCGCGACCAGATAGATCGGTGCGAGAACCCAGGCGCAAAGGACGGCGATCCCGCTCCAGAGCAGAATGCGGCGGGACGAGACGAAGTTTGCGGCGCGGGCCGTGCTCATGGAAGACGCTCCGGATCGACCTTGATGGCCTTCAGATAGAACATGGTGGCCGCAAGCGAGACGAGCATGATGAGAACCGCGTAGGCTGCGGCAACGCCATAGTTTTGGTTCTGGTTCTGCCAATTGTAGGCCTCGCCGACGAGCACCGGGAAATTGCGGCCGCCAAGGGCATAGACGACGGCAAAAACCTCGAAGGCCAAAACAGTGCGCAGGATGAGCGCCGACTGCAGCGCCGGCCGGATGAGCGGCAAGGTGATGCGGAAGAAGCGCGTCCACGGACCTGCGCCGAAGATTTCTGCCGCTTCCCGGTATTCCTTCGGCACCTGGTTGAGGCCGGCAACGATGACGACCATGACGATGGCCGTTCCCCGCCATATCTCGGCGGCGGCTATGCCGAGAAAAAGTGGAAACGGCGTCTGGTAGGAAAGCCAGCTCGCCTGCCGTTCTATGATGCCGAGGCCGTAAAGGAAGGAATTGAGATAACCGCTGTTCTGCAGGATCGACAACCAGACGAGACCGGCTGCGAGATCCGAAATGCCGAGCGGAATGGTCCAGATCCACAGGATCGTTTCCCGGCCGGCTGCCACTTTCGCGACCATCGTTCCCATGGCGAGCGCAATGACGATCTGCACCGGCACAACGGCAAGCGTCAGAAGAAACGTGTTTTGTACCGAGCGCGTAAAATTGAGATCGCCCACCATACGCTGGACATTGGTAAGCGAGGGCGTGCCATTGTCGGAGACGGCAAGCCAGATCGTCTGCACAAGCGGCACGACGAACAGCAGCGCCAGGAACGCCACCGAGGGCAAGATCAGCAGATAGGGGATCCACGTGCGGTTGTTCGGCATTGGCTTTGACTTCGTGGCTTTTCGGGAAGCGGCCCGGGCCTAGGCGCCCGGGCCGAAAGGCTTATTCGACCGGGCAGGCTCCGTCGCTCTTGGCGTCCGGCGCCCAGCACGGGGCCTTCGTATCGGCCATCAGCTTTGCAAGCGTTGCGCCTTGCGCCTTCAGGACGTCGCCGACGGCTTCGTTCTGCAGGATGATCCGCTGGAAGCTGTCCATATAGACCTTGTTGAACTCGCCGCCCTTGTCGCCGAGGCCGACGGGAAGCAGCGAAATCAGCGCGTCCGGCGCGGTCTGGGTTGCGTTGACGGCAGCCGCGAGCAAGCCTACTCCAGGATCGATATCGGAAGGAAGCTTGGCGTCGAGCGTCGGAAAGAACCCCACCTTCTGCGCTGTCAGCAATTGCGTATCGGGCATCGTCAGGTGTTCGATGATGGCGATCGCGCCTGCCTTGTCAGGTGCCCCCTTCGGAACGGCGAGGCCGGCGACAACGGGCATGTAACCGCGGCCTTTCGGCCCGGCGGGAGCCGGGAAGACGACATATTGATCAGGCTCGGAGGAGATCGCCTCCTTGAGGCGGGCGACGTGATCCCAGGCGACCATGACTTCGCCGGCAAGCAGCGGCTCCTGCATGAAGTCGTAGTTGGTGGAGTTCGGATTGACGACCGACCAGAGCTCCTTCAGCTTCTCCCACCCGGCTGCAGCATCAGCACTTTGGAAGGGCCGCACGACGCCGCCTGTGAAGGAGGGATAGAAGTAACCCTGGAAAAAGCGGGACATCAGCCCCTTCGGCCCGGCCGGAAAGCCGATCTGCGGCTGGCCGGTGGCTTCCTGCATCTTCTTTCCCCATTCGATCAGTTGATCGTAGGTGAGCTTGTTCACATCCGCGCCCTGGGGAAGATATTGCAGGGCGTCCTTCCTGGCGGCCATGACATAGGTCGCCTGCATCCAGGGGATATATTGCTGGCTGGACTTTCCGAGCTTGCCGAGATCAAGCAGAGGCTGCGGCATGCCTTTCGAGGCGAGCGCCTTGGCGACGTCGTCGAGCGGCTCAAGGCCGTCCTTGTCGGCAAGCGGCGACAGTTCGCCGTGCAAGGCGCCGACAAGGCTGATCGTGTGCGTTCCGGCCTGGCGCTCGGCCTCCATGCGGACCGCAAATTGCGGCGGCTCCTCGACTACGTAGTCGACCGGGCTCTGGACGCCCTTGAGCAGTTCTTCGCGAACCACTGTCGCTTCTGCGATCGGACGAAGTTGCGTGGACAGGAACACCGTGTCGGCAAGCACCGGCGTTGCGGCCAAAAGGACGGTCGATGCCAGAATTCCAAGTGACGCTAGATGTTTCATTTTCTCCTCCTCTTTGGTTCTTCTCTATGCATTTGGCAGTGCACGCCGATGGCTCCCGCGGTCGACGAATTCGATCGGGTGCAGTTCCTGAAGTTCTTCCGAAGGCTCGCCGGCGATGGCGCGAAGCAGCAGCGAGGCAAAGCTGCGGCCCAGGTTCTCGCCCGCCATGCGCATGGTGGAAAGCGGTGGGCTGGTATAGGCACCGGTGGGAAGATCGTCATGGCCGACGATGCTGATCGTCTCCCCGCCCTCAATCTCACGGAGCGCCCGCAGGGCGCCGATCGCCATTTCGTCTGTCGCGCAGACGATCGCGGTTGGCCGGCGTGGATGGCGCAGCAATTCCAGCGCCGCCAGGTATCCACCCTGCTCGGTCGGCGCGCCTTCGGCGCAAAGTTCGCTCGAAAGGCCGCTTTCTTCCATGGCTGCCTGCCAGCCCATGCAGCGGACATGGGCAAAATAATAATCCTGGGGGCCGGCAATGTGAGCGATCCGCCGATGACCATCGGCATGAAAGCGAAGGCTTGCCGCTTGAAACCCGGCAAAGCCGTCGCCGTCGAGATAGGGATGCGGCAACGCCGACTCGGTCCGTCCATTGGTGACGAACGGAACGCCCCGCGCCTGCAGAAATTCCACGCGCTCGTCCCTGCGTTTCGTGCGAACGAGCAGCATGGCGTCGACCCTTTGCCCGTCGACGAAACGGCGGCACATGTCGAGCTCGCTCTCGCCGCGCGGCACAGGGGCAATCACGAGGTTAAGGCCGGCGGTCGCAAGATGTTCTGCGCAGCCGGAGAGCATATCGAGAAAGTGCGGCGGGCCGATATGGCCCGGATCGCTCGGGAGTGTCACGGCGACAAGTTCGGCGCGCTGTTTGCGAAGGCGTCGTGCAGAAGCATTGGGGCGATAACCCGTGAGCGCTGCCGCTTCCCGTACGCGTTCGCGGGTTGCCGGCGAGACGTCCGGATAGCCGTCAAGGGCGCGCGATACCGTGGTGATCGACAGGCCGAGCGACTGGGCCAACTGTTTTAAATTGGACACTGCGTACCTCCCAGATACAGGGTCAATATGAACCAAAACGTTTTGGAGATCAAGCCAAAACGTTTTGGAAAGGGACAGCCAGCAGAAGCCCTGAGCGCTCGTCGGCCGCCAGACGGGTAAGACCAAGATCTTTGCAATATCGACCGGTCAAGCTCAGCCGCGCTGTCAGCACTGCGGAGAAAATTTACGCAAGGACGAGGAATGGATCTGCGCGATCGGAGCCGGCCCCGCAACCGCCCCAGTCACGCGCTCTCTCGCACGATGAACCGCCAAGGTGTATAGAACGCCTTCGCTTCCAAGGGCTTCTGCGCGGAGAGACTGTCAATGAGGTGCTGGCCAGCTTCAAGTAGCGAAAGCCATTCCGGGCCGATGGTCGTCAAGCGGGGATTGCAGTAAAAGCCCTCCTCGGCATTGCCACACCCTACGACGGCAATTTCGCTGGGCACCTGAATGCCGAGGCGAGCAAACTCCTCGATCAGTGTCACAGCCGTGTAGTCGGAGTCGAGCAAGACCGCTGTCGGCCGCTTTGCCATTTCAGCGATATTTCGCGCGCACCCAGCGGTAGCCTCACGCGCATCTGCGCCCACCATTGTGGTAATCAGCACTGACAGACCTGACCTCACCGCACGCGCCTTCAGCGCAGAAATTCGCGGATTGTGCTGCATTTCGGCGTTTTGAATGTAGGCGAAATCGCGATGTCCTTTGTGCAGAAGATCGTCGAAAGCACACTCAAGCGCGTCGATCAAGCCGCTGTTAAGAACAGAATAGGATCGCGGTTGTGCTGTGGGATGGATGACGAGACAGGGTCGATTGAATGGCGCAAATGTCTGCTCGACCTGCTCTTCGGTGAGAAAACCGACTTCAGCGATCACACCATCGGCAAGACCCGCTTCAACCTCCCCCAGGATCTTCTGGACTGCACCGATCGTGGAGCCCGTCAAGACAATCGGCAGCAATCCCTGCTGCGCAGCCACCGATCCGAGATCGTGAACCATCTTGTCGGCATAGGGTATTCCGAGCTTCGGCAGGACAATGCAAATGCGTTCACTCTGCTGGCGACGCAAATGGCGGGCGGTTTTGTTCTGGATGTACCCCAGTTCTTCGACGGCGGCGCGGATGCGCTCGCGTGCTTCCGGTCCAACGCGCTTTAAATGTTCCTGGCGGCTGCTGAAATAGAAGGAAACGGCGGCCGTGGATACGTCGGCAAGTCGAGCAACGTCGGCAACGGTCGCGGATCGTTCGGTTCTGGCCGCCAGCCTTTCGCCGTCACGCATGTTTTCACTGCTCATTCAAGTCGCCGTAATCCTAGGACATCTCTCGCCGGCCGCAACGATGCGCTTCAGAAGCCGCTCGCGCAGCCGCTTCCTTATATCCTCATAGCCATCCCGGCCACAGAGATCTTCCAGCTCGTAAGGGTCGTTTTCAAGGTCGTAGAGATGTGTCTCGACATAGTGGGCGCTCGCCATGTCGTTCCAACCGCTGAGATCCGGTGCGGTGACCTCGTATTTCCATCTTCGCGTCCGCAGTGCCCTGCCCACATGATGCTCGCTGATCTGCACAAGCACGTCTTCTTCGCCAGCACCCTGTTGATCGAGGATTGACCTTCCCTGCATTAAAGCGGGCACCTGCAATCCGGCCGCCGCAAGAAGTGTTGGCGGCAGGTCGATCAGGCTGACCAGACCCTGATGGCCTCCCCGCCCCATGAACCCGGGCCCATGAAAGAAAGTCGGCACCCGTATCGACGCCTCGTGACACGAGCGCTTGTATTCGTTGTTGCGTGTCTTGAAATGACAGCCGTGGTCCGAGGTGAAGAGAATGATCGTGTTTTCGAGCTGGCCGAGGCTTGTCAATGCATCCGTCAGTCGTCCAAGCGCCTCGTCCAGGCGCTGGATCATTCCGAGATAGCCCGCATAGTGCTCACTCGAGGATCCGCCAAGGGCCGCAAGATCAGGCGGCAATTCCATTTGTTTTCGAATCCGCTCCTCGTAGCCGATCGGCGCAGGATAGCTGTCGAATTCATTCTGCTGGTGCGGCTCGATGAAGGACAGGAAAAGAAAGTATGGCTTTTCACGGTCGGCCGCCACAAAGCGGATCGCTGCGTCAGTCAGGGCGTCGACACGGTAGCCGGGAAGCCTGACGCGCTCGTCCTTGCCGTTGAAGACGACTGTATCGTAGGCATATGACGTGAATTCGAGAATGTTGGACGCCAGCCAATATTGGTAGCCGCCGCGTTCAGACGCAGGCACCGGCTCGCTGCCTGAAAGATGCCATTTGCCGATATAGCCGGTCTCGTAGCCCCCTTGGCGGAACCAGTGTGCGAGCGTCTTCTGGCCACTCGGCAAGGGAATGCTGTTGCGGAAGCATCCCGTCGTCGTGGGGTAAAGGCCCGTCTGCAGCGCCGAGCGCGCCGGTCCGCACACCGGCTGGCAGGTGAAAGAATTCGGCACGAACATCCCGGCTTCGGCAAGGCGGTCGAAATTTGGCGTCAGCTTCATTGGATGACCGTGAAGCCCGACCGTATCCCAGCGTTGTTGGTCGGTGAAAAAGACGATGACGTTGGGAGAAGCACTCATTATCTACCTTTCCATGGCTTATTTCATTCCGGACATCATCACCGAGCGCACGAAATAGCGTTGCATGAACACAAACAGCAGGAGGCTGGGGAGAAACAGGATCACCCCGCCCGTTGCCGTCAGATTCCATTGTGTGAAGAACTCCGAATTGAACAACGTCAGCCCTGTCGTAATCGGCCGCATCTCGACCGAGCTTACAACCACCAAGGGCCAGAGAAATTCATTGAACTGGAACACGAAGGTCAGCAGGCCAAGCGTTGCCATCGGTGCGCCAAGCTGCGGCAAGACAACCGATCGATAAATGCGCCACTCCGAGGCACCGTCGAGACGCGCAGCATCAAGAAGGTCGCTCGGAATTGGCCGGATAAATTGCCGCATGAGGAAAATTCCGTAGGCGCTCATGGCGAACGGCATGATGAGACCCTGATAGGTATTCAGCCAGCCCATTTTTGCGGTCAGAATGTAAAGCGGGATCATCCGGATGAAGAAGGGCAGCATCAGCGTGGAGAGCAGTGCTGCAAACATTGCCCGCTTTCCCGGAAACTCCATCTTTGCAAACACGTAGCCGACGAGCGGATCGAAGAAGAGGTGGAGCGCAGTTATGCCGCCGGCGATGATGAAACTGTTGAGTATGAACCGGGCAAACGGCGCCTTCTCCCAGATTGCCACGTAGTTCGAAAACTGCAGCACCGAGGGGACCAGCATCGGCACGCCGCTGAAGAGATCGGCGTCAGTCTGCAGCGATAGAGAGATCATGTACAAGAATGGAAAGAGCGCAAGGATGACAAAGAACCCGAGGGTGCCGTAGACGGCAAAGACGGCAAGTGGGGCGCGGTGGGAGGAGCCGGTCGACATCAGTAGACCACCTCCCGGTTCAGGAATCGAAATTGCACGAACGTGATTGCCAGGATCGCAATGAACATCAGGAACGAGAGCGCCGATGCGTATCCGATGTTTAGCTCCAGGAATGCCACCTCGTAGACATGCAATGCGTAAAGACGGGTCGCCTCTGCTGGACCGCCGCCCGTTAGCAGATAGGGTGCAGAAAGATCCTGAAGGTGTGCGATCATGCTGATAACGGCAAGAAAGAGTGTCGTCGGCATCAGCAACGGAATTGTAATTCGCCTGAACCGTTGAGCGGGCGAGGCGCCATCGACCTCGGCAGCCTCGTAGAGCTCCTTGGGAATGCCCTGGATGGCGGCGATGTAGATCAGCATCGCGTAGCCGATGTCCTTCCATACGGTGATCGCGATGATTGTCGGAAGGGCTGTCGATGGTGTGCTCAGCCAGTTCTGCGTGGGAAGGTCCAGAAAAGAGAGCAAGACGTTCAGCATGCCGGTATAGGGATCGAGCAGGCTCTTCCACATCAGGGCAACGATCACGAAGGAGATTATATAGGGGAAGAAGATGATGGCGCGAATGGTCGTAGCGGCCTTGATTGGGCCGCTGAGAATGGCCGCCAGAAAGAGCGCCGGCACCAAGGTGCAGAATGTTCCCAGAGTCGCGAACACGATGGTGCGGCCGAAGGCAGCGCGCACACGGGGGTCCATCAGAGCCTGGCGATAATTCTCAAAGCCTGCAAATTCAGATTGGCCGATGAGCGGCTGCCCGCGAAAGAAGCTGGCCCAGAGCTCCACCCCGATCGGATAGAAGAAATAGACCAGGAAGTATGCGATTGCAGGCAGCAGAACGATGTAGGCGAATCCGGCCTCCCGGGCCTTGCGGCTGTTAAGCAGCCTCATGCCGACGACCTCCGTCAGAACAATGATTGCGGACGGCAGTGACGACGCCAAAACGCGCAGCCGCTGCTCTTTGTTACTTATGCCCGAGTGCGGCGTTTGCCCGGCCCGCATAGTCGGAGAGAACCTCCTGCGCAGGCTTGTCGTTATAGAGGATGTCCTGGATGGCCGCCTTGAAAAGATCCTGTACGGCAGCATTCTTGCCGGTCAGCGAAAGCTTGGCGGATGAATCTACGGCGTAAGGCAGGCATTGGCTGAATTTTCCGAGCACAGGATCTGCCTTGACTTTCGGATCCGCAGCCCAGGATTTGCGCGGCATGGTCATGCCGTTGGGCAACGAGGCTGCAAGTTCCGTCTCAAGCGTAACGAACCGTTTGAGCAGGTCCCACGCTTCGGCTGGATGCTTGGCCGTCTTGGGGATGAAAAGGCTCACGCCACCGGACATCGTCGCCTGCTGCTTTTCCGTCAGCGACGGTGCGACGTCCCAGTTCAGTTTGGGATTGCCCGTTTTGATCGGGCTGACGTCCCATGGACCCGTTAGGATCATCGCAGCCCGGCCAGCCGTAAAGAGCTTCTGCGGGCCTTCGTAGTCGGCACCCGCCACCGGCAAAGGTGCGGCTTTGTCCTTGTGGATGAGGTCGGCCACAAACTGGATCGCCTGTGCGGACTGCGGGCTGTCGAAAGCGACCTTGTTAGCCGCCGAGTCATATAAAGCGCCGCCATTCTGGTAAATCCATGGCGTGTAGTATGTTGCAACCTGGTTGGGAGCAAATCCGAATTTTCCACGCTTGCTGGTTGCAATCGCGACCTTGCGGAATTCCTGCCAATTGGTCGGCGGCTTGTGGAAGCCGGCTTCCTTCAACATGTCCACATTATAGACCAGCGTCGCACAGGTCAGGTGTAATTGGATGCCATAGTACTTGCCGTCGATCGTGTTCCGGTCGACCGAGAAATCCTGCCAGTCCTGTGGATAACCCAAGTCTTTGCCGTCTTTTGCGACAAAGTCGTTGAGCGGCGTAATCATGCCCTGCAAAGCGAATTCGGGTACCCAGCCACCAGGTTCGGCAACGAGGTCCGGCGCATTTCCAACCGAAAGGTCGGCCACCAGCTTGGTGCGCATGTCCGGCCATTGGAAGCGACCCCATTCGACCGTCCAGCCGGGGTGGTCTGACTCGAATTTTTTGATGACGTCGGCATAGGCTTGGTAGGCATGGCCAGCGTTCCAATAAACCTTAAGCGTTTCGGCCCGAGCAGCGCCTCCAACTCCATACAGGCACAACGCAACGGCAATGCAACGGCTCAATCGATCGGCAAGTTTCATGGGTCTTCTCCCAAAGACAACTCAGAAACCGGCGCATTCATCACCGGATCCCTCCTCAAGGCCCGATGAAACCGGTAGGTTAATGGATTAACCTACCGGGCTTTTCAAGTCAATCGAAGTCCCGATCAAATGTCAAAAGCGACCCGGAAGCCAATATGTCCGGTCGTCGAGTCACCGGTGCTGCCCATGCGAGCAGCGATGCGGTATCGGTGGCAATAGGATGCATGGCAGAGGTAGGAGCCGCCTTTGAGAACGCGGCGGCTTTCCTGCAAAGCCGTGGCGTTTAGAGACTGCGAGGTCTTGCGCAAGGACCTCACGCGAAACGCGTCCGCGGTCCATTCCCAGCAGTTCCCGGCCATATTATACAGTCCAAATCCGTTGGGCTCGAACGAGACCGAGGGTGCGAGCCCCTCGTAACCGTCTACCCCGCTATCGAATTCCGGAAACCGCCCCTGCCAGATATTACAGGGGGTAAAGTCATCATCCGGATGGCGGTCGCCCCACGGGTAGATCGCGCCGCTAAGTCCGCCCTTGGCTGCGTGTTCCCATTCGGCTTCGCTCGGAAGCCGTCCGCCCACCCAAGCGGCAAATTGGGCCGCGTCCCGCCATGAGATGTGAACGACAGGATGATCCTTGAATGCCTCGAGATTGGAACAGGGCCCAAATGGCGCGCGCCAGCATGCGCCCTCGACCCGCCGCCACCATTCAGCGCCGACGACGCCTGAGGTCGCAAGCTTGGGAGCGACGTGCCGATAAAACACATAGGACCAACCCAACTGCTCGGCCTCGGTGATATAACCCGTGGCCGCAATGAAATCGGCGAACTGCGAATGGCTGACAGCTGCCTTGGCCAACAGGAACGGCTTGAGCCGCAGCTTCCGGGCAGGGCCTTCCCCGTCCGCCGTCAGGTATGGCCTGTCTGTCCCGACCTGCACGAGCCCACCTGGAATTTGTGCCTTATCGACAAATACCGGAGAAAGAGCTCGACGCACGGGCGCCCTCATCGGCGGATCGGCCTCGGACATGTTGGATAATTCGCTCGGGTGGCAGCAGCTCTTCATGGTGTCATTCGTTGGTTGCCGGCGATTGGCAGGTTTCAGTCCAAGATACAATAAGTTCTACGAACGTTGCGCAATGGGTTTTGCTCAACATGAAGACCAGCTGGCTGCCGGACGAGGGCGTCGATAAAGAGGTTGATGTCGAAGAGAAAGCCGCCTTTCTCAGTCCGCAAGCGGCTTTCGAGCCTTTTTCAAATTGCTAGACCTCTTCAGGAAGTGGCGAAGAAGCGACATATGCCGTCGGTCACCTCAGAAATTTGCAACAAACGCTCCGGGTCGACGTTAGGTGTATTAAAGGCAACTCTGAGGCGACCCATGGTCTACAAGCGGTACGGTTTAGAGGAGAATTCTGACGGCACGTGGCATGTCATCGACTACCACGAAGGTAGAACGGCAGAGATGCACGGAACGATTCTCAATCGGTTGCCCCACGATGTCGCGACTGACCTCATGATCATCCTGAATGCCGAAGAAAAGAGAAAGGCCGAGGCCGGGCCTCAGCACGCAAAGATTCACCTCATGGCAACCGGGCGTTATGGCCGTCGCAGGAACCTGAATGACTACTGGGCGGTGGTCGATGCAGTGACCGGACAGGCGGTCGTTATCGACGGGGTGGTCATGGATATGCTCACTGAAGAGGATGCCGAGGAGTTGGTCGAGCGTCTGAACCTTAAGGATGAGGAAGGAAGACCGTTCAGTCGTCCCTGACATTGCCGCTCAGATGGGGACTCCTA
>NZ_JABEPH010000672.1:0-1177 GCF_013004495.1 Rhizobium sp. SEMIA 4085 | reverse complement strand
CCTGGAAGCGAATCTGATCAAGCGCTTGCGGCCGCGCTTTAACGTGCTTTTACGCGACGACAAGTCGTTTCCCTATATCCTCATCACCGGCGATCATCGCGCCCCGTCGATCTTCAAGCATCGCGGCGCCCGCGCCCGCAAGGGCGATTATTTCGGTCCCTTCGCTTCCGCCGGCGCAGTCGGCCGCACGATCAATTCGCTGCAGCGCGCCTTCTTGATCCGCACCTGCACGGACAGCGTTTTCGAGACGCGCACGCGCCCCTGCCTGCTTTATCAAATCAAGCGCTGTTCTGGCCCCTGCACCCGGGAGATCAGCGACGAAGACTATGCGCAACTGGTGCAGGAGGCGAAGGATTTCCTTTCCGGCAAAAGCCAGAAGGTGAAGGCGCACATGGCGGAGGAAATGAACGCCGCCGCCGAAGATCTCGATTTCGAGCGTGCGGCGATCTATCGCGATCGCCTTGCCGCGCTGTCGCACGTCCAGAGCCATCAGGGCATCAATCCGGCAGGCGTCGAGGAGGCGGATGTCTTCGCGATCCACCACGAGGGCGGGATTTCCTGCATCCAGGTCTTCTTCTTTCGCACCGGCCAGAACTGGGGCAATCGCGCCTATTTCCCAAAGGCCGACCCGCAGCTTTCGGGCGCCGAGGTTCTGAATGCCTTCCTCGCGCAGTTCTATGACGACAAGCCGGTGCCGAAGCAGATCATGCTGTCGGAAGCAGTCGAGGAAATGGCGCTGCTGGCGGCAGCGCTCGGCGAAAAGACCGGACACAAGGTTTCGATTCTGGTGCCGCAGCGCGGCGAAAAGCGCGATTTGGTCGACCATGTCGTTGCCAATGCCCGCGAGGCACATGGCCGCAAGCTCGCCGAGACTGCTTCGCAATCGCGCCTGCTCGAGGGTTTCAAGGAAACGTTCGGTCTACCCTATGCGCCGCAGCGGATCGAGATCTACGACAACTCGCATATCATGGGCACGAATGCGGTGGGCGGCATGGTCGTGGCGGGGGCCGAAGGGTTCGTGGAGAGGCAGGACCGCACGTTCACAAGCAAATAGACCCACATCCCACCCGGCAGCGACCTCGGCAGTCAGCAGCGGGGGGTGAAACCGCCCTCCCCCCTGCCCCTCCACGGGGAGGGCGGTCAGGCGCGGGCGCCGCACGGAGCGAGCCACGACGCG
>NZ_JABEPH010000671.1:0-1183 GCF_013004495.1 Rhizobium sp. SEMIA 4085 | reverse complement strand
GGCTCCTCCGCCGGCATCGCGATGTGCCATATTTGCGGTGTTGTTCAGGAACCGCATGGGAGGAGCCATCCATGGAAGAGATTACCACGATTGGACTCGACATTGCTAAGTCGGTGTTCCAGGTGCACGCCATTTCCGCGACCGGCACGGTCGTCATCCGCCGACAGTTGAAGCGCCGCTTTGTTCTTCAGTTCTTCGCGAGCCTCAAACCCTGCCTCGTGGGCATAGAAGCCTGCGCAACCGCGCATCATTGGGGTCGAGAGCTGGCAAATCTCGGGCACGAGGTCCGGCTGATGCCGCCGCGCTATGTGAAGCCTTACGTCAAACGCAACAAGAACGATGCGGCGGATGCAGAGGCAATATGCGAGGCGGTGACACGGCCGAACATGCGGTTTGTGCCGATCAAGACAGCCGATCAACAATCGATCCTGATGCTTCATCGGACCCGCATGCTGTTCATTCGCCAGCGGACTATGACCATCAATGCTGTTCGCGCCCATCTCGCCGAGTTCGGCATTGTTGCGGGGATCGGTCGTAATGGACTGCTTGAGCTTCTCCATCTCATTCGGAAGGGCGAGAAACCTGAGATACCGGCGGAGGCATGTTTATGTCTTGCCGCTTTAGCGGACCAAGTCGACCTCTTGAAGCAGCGTATACTGGAAATGGATCGGCAAATCATGAGGTGGCACCGCGCTCACGAACTCAGTCGTAAGCTCGAAGGAATTCCAGGTGTTGGTCCATTGGTGGCAACAGCACTGGCTGCCAGTATTCCCGATCCCAGCGTCTTTCGTTCCGGTCGTGATCTGAGTGCCTGGATTGGCTTAGTCCCGAAACAAAACTCTAGTGGAGGCAAGGAGAAACTCGGTGGGATCAGCAAGGCCGGGAATCGATATCTGAGGCAGCTATTGGTGGTCGGCGCGTTGGCGGTGATCAAGAGAGCGAAGCTATTGGGCTACGCCCGCCATCCTTGGCTGGTCTCACTGATGGAGCGCCGTTCGGCAAAGGTCGCGGCGGTAGCACTCGCCAACAAGATAGCGCGGATTGCCTGGGCGATGATGAGCCGCAACGAACCCTATCGAGCAATCCCGGTCACCGCCGAAAGGTGAAACACGGCGCAAGCGTCGTGAACGTCTTTGGTAAGAGCAGGAGACTTATAACGCACCTACGCCAGTCGGCCCAAGGA
>NZ_JABEPH010000670.1:0-1205 GCF_013004495.1 Rhizobium sp. SEMIA 4085 | reverse complement strand
ATTTCTTTTGGCCCGGGATTGTGGCACTCTCCGGGCAAAACGGCAAGTCTGGAAGGCCGCCGATCAGTTCGCCAGCTCACAGTTCGGAGGCTGACCGGCCGTTTCCTTCAATACGCCGCTTCCTGTCTGCTATAATCGGCGGAGGAAACACCAAGGAATATCCGATGAGCACCCTGCCTGCCAAAATTGTTCACTGTTCGATCAATCGGCACTGGAAGGAGGTCTACGACTTTGCCGGCAAGCCGGAAAACATGTCGCTCTGGGCCTCGGGGCTGGCCTCCGGCCTCGAACCGGAAGGAAGCGACTGGATCGCGCACGGTCCCTTGGGAACGGTACGTGTGAGCTTCGTTCCGCACAACGAGTTCGGCGTCATCGACCATACGGTAACAATCGAAAGCGGACTACGGGTCTACAACGCGCTGCGTATCGTGCCGAACGGCGACGGCTGCGAGGTGATGTTCACGCTGTTGAAACAGCCAGGCATGACGGACGACCAATTCGCCGCTGATGCCGCCCATGTGCAGAAGGACCTCGGCGCCTTGAAATCGCTGATGGAGATGTAACCGATGGAAAAAAGCGCAAACGACCTGAAGATCGACTACATTGAATTCAACGTCGCCGACATAGCGGCGGCAAAGGTCTTTTACGGTAACGCATTTGGTTGGAGTTTCACTGATTATGGCCCCAGTTATTGCGAATTCGATGACGGCCGCCTGACGGGCGGCTTCACAAATATCCAACCGCCGCGCCCGGGTGGTGGCCCGCTTGTGATCCTATACGCCGACAAACTTGAGGAAGCGCTGGAGAAGGTCGAACAGGCCGGAGGCAAGATCGTAAAGCCGATCACCGCCTTTCCGGGCGGCCGACGGTTTCACTTCCTTGACAAGGATGGCTACGAACTGGCCGTGTGGAGCAAGACTTAAAGCGGGAAGCTAGGCAGCGATTGTCGAGATCGCATCGGCAGATTCCAGCACGACAAGCGCACCTAGAACTTGCCCGCATAGGTCGCGCAACGGCGACATGCGGCAACGCGTGCGCCTGCTTTCACCGCGCTGTTCGTAGTTGTATTCGACATGCTGCCCCGCGAAGCAGGCGTCGAACTTGGCCCTCGCTTGTGCCACGAACTGTTCCTCTCCGATGAATTCCATCACATGGCGGCCGATCATGTCGATCGGACTTCGTCCGAGATATGCACAGTTCACCGG
>NZ_JABEPH010000669.1:0-1210 GCF_013004495.1 Rhizobium sp. SEMIA 4085 | reverse complement strand
GTGGTGCTCTGGGCTGTACGGATGTTCGGCGCCGGTGACGCCAAGCTTTTCCTGCCGATCGGCCTTTTCGTCGGCTGGCACGGTATGCTGCCGTTTTCGATCTTCCTACTCGTCCTCGGCGTCGCGACGCTGCTGATGCTGCGGCTGCCGGTGCCGCTGCCCTTTAGGCATCTCGCCTTTTTTATGCGCATCGAGGAAATTCGGGCGAGCCGCAAGGTACCCTATGGCGTCGTCATGGTCTTCGCGGCGCTCCTTACCCTTGCTCTGCCCTCGGCAGAAACTGACGCTTCGGCAAGGTCCGCTTCCAAGGCACCAGGAGTTGCCGCACGATTGTTTACGGTATGATCACCAGCATGAAAGCGACGAACTGGAGACAATAGTCATCCCCAACAAGGTTCTCCGCGAGAGGCCTCAGGTTAATGTTCGCTTTTTTAGAGGTTACGTCGTTCGCAACCGGGGCTGGGTCAGTCCGCCGGCACGCGATTTTGCGCCAGAGCCGTTGCGCCGAAAACCGCGTTAGAAGCGAGGCAGTTGCCGGACAAATATTACGTGCTACCAGAGCGGCTCCAAACCACGACGAAATCGAGATTGTGATCGGCCAACTTAAGTTGCCGTCAAATCAGATTAATGAGACTAAGGAAATGATCTAGCAATGGCTCAACGGACGCGGCCCGCTCAACAGAATTGAATGTCGAATTTCTTGGACAAGTCGGACTGCGTCAGTGGCTTTTGGTAGTCGGGCCATTGTTTTCTTAGGGCCACGAGCGCTTTGGCCGCCGTCGGCGGCTTGTGGGCTTGAAATCCATCGATTTGATGGAGCAAGAGCGTTTCGTGGCAAATGTCCTGCCAGATGATGTCTATGCCATTGTTCTTGGCCAGTGCTTCCGTTTGGTGACGACTTGTAGCGTTCGTCGCCACCTGATCAAAATCTAACAAGACAGCTTTGATAGAGGCCGCGCTGACGCTCAAATTTTTCTATCTTCTGAATCGCGAGTCTAACTGACTCTCCGCTTCCTGCCGGGAATGGCAGCGCGCGGGCGTGGCGGCGTGCTCAATCTCGGTTCCATAGCCGGATTCACGGCCGGGCCGAATATGGCCCTGTATTATGCGAGCAAAGCCTTCGTGCGCTTCTTTTCGGAAGCGCTTCATCAGGAATTGCGCCGCACGGGCGTGACCGTCACATGCGTTGCGCCGGGACCGGTGTCGACCG
>NZ_JABEPH010000066.1:0-20703 GCF_013004495.1 Rhizobium sp. SEMIA 4085 | reverse complement strand
AAGATCGGTGGCGACTGGATAAGACCCCGGGAAATGGCGACGGTCTCACGCTAGACCGCCGGCAGAGCATGGGGAAACCGATTGGCAAAGCTTTCGGGCAGTCCTACCTGCCGCAGCGCCTTTTGGACGGCAGACCAGCCATCACCGTGTCCCATCGAGCGGAGAGGCTCGGCCAGGGCCGTTCCGATGCGATGACGCGGATGAAGCGAACCATAGGGATCCTGAAACACCATTTGCGCGCACTTCAGCTCATTTCGCGACCGGATCTTTCCGATTGCCTTGCCGTCGAGTTCTATAGAACCCGTCCATCCTTGCTCGATACCGGCTAGAGACCGCAGGACCGTTGATTTGCCGCAGCCGGATTCTCCGACGATGCCCAGCGTTTGGCCCCTGCCGACCTCAAAGCCTACCCCTTTTACGACGTGGTTACGCGTTTTGCCCGCACCATAGACAACATCGAGATTGCTGATCCTGATCATTGCGCCGCCTCTGCTTCCAATGCCTTCCTGTCCAGTACTTTCAATCTGCGGACCGGATGACGGGGGTCGGGAAGCGCCGCAATCAGGCCACGCGTATAGGGATGCCGGGCGTCATCGAGGCTCGTGAGCGTCTCAACGACACGACCTGCATACATGACCAGGATCCGCTCGCAGAAAGCTGCGACCATGCGGATATCGTGGCTGATGAGGATGAGGCCGGAATCATTTTCCCGCACCAGTTCGTCGAGCAGAACGAGGACGTCCTTCCTGACACTGACATCGAGTGCCGACGTGGGCTCGTCGGCAATGACCAGCTTCGGCTTGGCAAGCAGCATCATCGCAATCATCACGCGCTGACCCATGCCGCCGGATATCTGATGCGGGTAAAGTGCCATGACGCGGTCTGCATCACTGATCCTGACGCGATGGAGCATGCTTCTTGCACTCTCCATCGCTTGAGCGCGACCAAGGCCAAGATGAATCCTTGCCGCCTCCGCCACCTGTCTGCCGATGGTCAGCACCGGATTAAGCGAATAGCGTGGATCTTGCATGATAAGCGCCATCTCCTTGCCGCGCAGTGCACCCATCTGCCGTTCGGTCTTTTCAAGCAGCGGACTGCCGGCAAGATCGAAACGCTCCGCCGAGATCTCGGCGCTCGGCGAAAGAAGGCGCATGATCGCCCGTCCAGTTGTCGATTTTCCGGAACCGGATTCGCCCACAATCCCTAGCCTTTCCCGCCCCAGGTCGAAGCTGACTTCGCTGACGGCCGGTATTGAACTGCGCCCAAAGCGCACGTTCAAATTCCGGACGGAAAGGATGGTTGAGGTTTCACGATCTTGCATGGCGCGGATCCAGGATATCGCGCAGCGTATCGCCGGCGATGTTGAAGGCGAGGCTCGTGAGCAAGATGGCAATGCCCGGCATGACGGCAACCCACCAGTAATCGAGCATGAACTTGCGTCCGCTTGATATCATCGCGCCCCATTCGGGCGCCGGCGGCTGCGCGCCAAGCCCGAGGAAGCCGAGCGATGCCGCCGTCAGGATGATGCCGGCCATATTGAGCGTCAGGCGCACGATCACCGAGGGGACGCACATGGGTGCGATGTAGAGAAGCAGTATTCTCAAGGAAGACGCTCCGTAAAGGCGGGCTGCGGCGACGTAATCGGCGTTGCGGACGACCAAGGCCTCGGCTCGGGCCAGCCGGGCAATCGGCGGCCAGGCCGTTAAGGAGATCGCGATGATCGCCGTGTTCAATCCCGCTCCAAGCGCGGCGGCAAACGCAAGGGCAAGGATCAGCGAGGGAAAGGACAGGACGATATCGGTTGCACGCATCAAGATTGCATCTGTCCGGCCGCCGAAAAAGCCGGATACGATGCCGATGAGCAAACCCACAGGGCCGACGATTATGGATATCGAGAGAACCGTCTGAATGGTGATCCTTGTCCCATAGACGAGGCGACTGAAGATATCGCGTCCAAACTCATCGGTCCCTGCAAGATGTGCAAGGCTGGGCGGCTGCAGTGCATCACTCAGCATTTGGACATTTGGATCATAAGGCGCAAGCGCCGGCGCAATGATTGCAACGATGCAAAGCACGGCGAGAATGAGGAAGCCGGAAAGACCGAGCGGCTCGTCGGCAAGCTGGCGTCCGGCGCGAGCGAGCGAGGCGGCGATGCGGGCCGGGATTGGCGGCCGCCTGATCTCGCTTTGAGAGTGGAGCGCGTCGGTCATTGGGTGGCCTCCCGGGTGCGCGGATCAAGAAGTGCATAGGCAATGTCTGCTACAAAATTGAGGAACATGAAGATGAAGCCAACGATGATTGTAGCGGCCAGGATGGCGTTCATATCGCCGATCATCAACGCATTCGTCATGTATTGACCGATCCCCGGCCATGAGAAGACGATCTCGGTCACGACGGCGCCTTCAAGAAGATTTCCATAGGAAATCGCAAGGACGGTGATCAACTGCACGGCAATGTTCGGCAGAACATGACCGATCACCGTATTCGCCGGTCCGACCCCTTTGGCTCGCGCTGCAATGACATAGTCCTGATTGAGCTGCTCAAGTGTAAAGCTGCGAGTCATGCGGGTGATGTATGCCATCGCCGCGTAAGCAAGGATGATGGCTGGCAGAATGATATGCGAGAGCGCATTCCAGAAAATTTCGGGCTCGCCTTCAAGCAGGCTGTCCACCAGCATCAGACCGGTCCTTGGGGTTACGATACCCTCGTAATAGACATCGACCCTGCCCGGACCGCCGACCCAGTTAAGCCCGGCATAGAAAATCACAAGCCCAACGATACCGAACCAGAAGACCGGTATCGAATGACCGACGAGGGCCACGACCCGCGCCGTCTTGTCGATCCAGCTGTCGCGGAAAAGTGCTGCCGCAAGTCCGAGCGGCACACCTATGAATGTCGATATGATGACCGCCAGGGTGGCAAGCTCAAACGTTGCCGGAAATGCCTGCGCCAGATCCTTCGAAACGGGATTGCCCGTCAGGATTGCCGTTCCGAAATCACCCTGCAGCAAGCCCGTCAGATAAATGAAGAACTGCTGATAAAGGGGCAAATCAAGCCCAAGGCGCGCGCGCATCGCCGCGTAGGCGGCAGGGTCGGCAAGCTCGCCGACCACTGCGCCGACGGGATCGGCGGGCATGACGCGGCCGATCACGAAGGTGACGCAAAGCAGTATGAACAGACTGACGATGAGTTGAAGGACGCGCCTTCCAAGCTCACTCGTGGACAATTCCTTCATGATCGGCTGCCTGCGTCGGTTATTCGGTTTCTGCCTTGGTCACGGCTTCGAGTCGGGTCGTCATGTTCGGGTGGCCGACATAGTCTTTAACGCGCGCATTAAGAACGATCGGCTCATAACGCTCGAAGAGCGGCAGCACCGCCGGTTTGAGGTCGACGAACATCTTTTGCATTTCGACATAAAGCTCGCCGCGTTTCTTGGCATCCGGCTCCAGCGAAGCCTTTGCGGTCAGCTTCGTCAGTTCCGGGATATCCCAGGCCGAGCGCCAGACGAAGTTGCCGGCGTTGTTTGCCTCCTTCGAATTGTCCGGATTGCTGGAGAACTGCTCCATCGAGCCAAGGACGTTCGGCATGTAGGCGCCTGTCTGCGGGATCAAGAGGTCGAAATCGCGGGCACGGTGGGCCGCGATGATCTCCGATCCATTACCCTGCTGGATATTGACCTTGATGCCGATCTGCGCAAGCGAGGCCTGGATAGCTGTTGCAAGATCGATACGCGGCGTCTGCGCGATCGTCTTCAAGGATAGCGAAAAGCCATCCTTGAACCCGGCCTCCGCCAGCAGCGACTTGGCCTTTTCAACATCGAGATGCCAGTCGGGGCTCGAAATGGCATATTCGTAATTCTCCGGCACCGGCACCGTCCGCACCCTGCCGTAAGGCCCCATGATGGTCTTTTCGATGCCGGCATAATCGATGCCGTAGGCAATCGCCTCGCGGACCTTTGGATGAGATAGATATTGGTTTCCGGCATTCATGGACAGCACATAGAACCCCCCGGTCGGCACGCGCTGAATTTGGAATCCCTGCTTATCTTGAAACGTCGCAAGGTCAGATGCGCTCAATGCGCTTGCAATGTCGATGTCGCCGCGCTCCAGCATCAGGCGCTCGACCTGGCTTTCGGGAACATGCCGGATAACGACGCGCCGCATCTTCGGTTCGCCTCCGACATAATCCTTGTTGACGTCCAGGATGACGATTTCGTTGGGTGTCCAGCGATTGAGCGTGAAGGGCCCCGAACCGGCAGAGTTCGTGCGCAGCCACGCGTTTCCATAGTCGTTATCCTTGACGTGCTTTTCAACCTCGACGCTGTCCACAACGCTGGTGGTCACCATGGCGAGACGATAGAGAAGCAATTCCGGGGTAACCTCGCCCGAAAGATCAATGCGCACTGTCCGCTCATCGGGTGCCGTCACCAGCTTTTCAACATTGTCGGCATTGTAGCCGACCCGCTTCAGGTTGGCCGCAGCCGCCTGGTTCATCTTGAGGAGACGCGTCAGCGAAAAAACAACATCCTTGGATGTCACCGGATTACCGGAGGCAAACGCCGCCTCCCTGAGCTTGAACGTGATCCCTTTGTCATCGATCGCCCAGCTCTCTGCCAGTTGCGGCGCGATCTTCCCCCCCGGCGTCGCCAGGACCAGACGGTCATAGAGATTGCACATGATTTCATTGGCCTTGCCTTCCGTCGCCTGCTGCGGATCAAGCGACAACACCTGGGCAAGCGACGTGCCGATGACGAGTTGGTCCTTCGGCGTTTCGGCTACGGCGGCAGAAGCAGTCAGCGCCAGCAAGCTGATGGCGGCTCCAACGAATAGCCCCTTACGAAAATGCTTCATTTCAATTCCTCCCTGGTCTACTATAGAAGACATATTATGTCATCGGTATGTCGTATTATGATTTACAGAACTTCCCGCGGGTTGGCAAGAGCCGCCCATGGGCATTTGCGACAGGCGCTGCGAGGGTTGGGATTTGAGAATGCGACGGAGCCGAGAAAGACTTGCACAGCAGTTGATCGATCAGATGCGGGCCCAGATCGAATCAGGAAAGCTCAAAGAGGGCGACCAGTTGCCCACCGAGCCGCAACTGGAGGCGACTTTCGGCGTAAGCCGGACCGTTGTTCGCGAAGCCATCGCGGATCTTCGCTCAGCCGGCTATGTCCGGCCGATCCAGGGAAAGGGAGTGTTCGTCAGCAATCCATCCGCACAAAAGGCGTTTTCGTTGACGCCGGTAGAAATCAAGAGCATCCCGGAAACTCTTGAATTGCTTGAATTTCGCATGGCCGCAGAGGGAGAAGCGGCAGCCATTGCGGCCTATCGAAGAACAGCTGAACAAGAGGCTGCGATCCGCGCAGCCAACCGCAAGATGGCGCAGATGATCGAAGATGGCGCCCCCACGGTCGAAGCAGATTACGAGTTTCACATGGCGATCGCAGCGGCGACGAATAACCGATTCTATGTCGACGTTTTGCGGCATTTCGGGCCTCGCGCCATCCCCAGAGGGCAGTTCCCGACGCTGCCCGAAGCCCATGATCGCGCCTACCTCGACAAGGTCCACGCAGAACACATCGAGATCCTGGAGGCCATTGCGGATCAGGAGCCCGAGCGTGCCCGGCAGGCCATGCGCGCGCATTTGCTTGCCAGCCAGCGGCGCTACCGGATGCTGGCCGAACAGCAATAAGATACTCGACACCTCTCAAAATTCATATTATGTCATATGACATTATTGAATTAGAGAGGATTTCAAACATGTATGTTGGAACCCAGGTCGCGGTTCGGGACGACGACGATTTTCGTGTTTTCGCGCAGCTCGGGCTGAAGCATATCTGCGCCGACCCACCCGGATCGCCTGCGAGCTGGACCCTTGATGATTTGGAACGCCACCGCGACAAGGTCGAGAGCTTCGGCTTGGTTCTCGATATGGTCCAGCTGCCCCTTCCCTCGCGGCCAATCGAGAACGCCTCTTATCCAGATATTCTTCTTGCCGGTCCCAAGCGTGATCGTCAGATCGATGCCGTTTGCAAACTGATCGAGGATATTGGCGCCGCAGGCATTCCAGCGGCGAAGTACAACCTCAATCTGATCGGAATTCCCCGCACGCCAATGGAACTGGGCCGCGGCGGCTCGATGAACGAGGCCTTTCGCTGGGAAAAAGCCGATCAGGCGGCGGCGCCGGGCCTTGCCGGGGAGCTTTCCGAGGACGAAAACTGGGAAAGAATCGATTATTTCCTCAAACGCGTCGTGCCGGTTGCCGAAACCAATCGCGTGCGGCTCGCCTGCCATCCGCATGATCCCTACACGCCCCCCGGCTATCGCGGCGTCACCCGCGTCCTTGGGACGGTCGACGGCCTGAAGAAATTCGTGACCATGCACGAAAGCCCCTATCACGGACTGAATTTCTGCCAGGGGTCGATCGGCGAGATGCTTGAGAACCCGCGTGAAGAAATCGATGACATCATCCGCTGGTTCGGAACGCGCGGAAAAATCTTCAATGTCCACTTCCGCAATATCAGAGGCGGAAAACTGTCCTTCATGGAAACCTTTCCCGACGAGGGCGACATGGACATGGTCCGCTCTGCACGGGTCTACAAAGAGGTCGGCTACAAATACATGCTGATGCCCGACCACGTCCCGACGATCAGCGGCAGGGATCCTTCCGGCGTCGCCTTTGCCTTTTGCTACGGCTACATCGCAGCGCTCATCGAAGCGCTTGAGACAGCGTCCGTTTAAGCCGATTCCGCATCCCTTCATCAATGAACATCAAACAGGAATGAACAATGGATCCAATTGAACTCAAGCGAGCGGTGGGCAGCGGACTCCTCTCCTTCCCGGTCACACATTTCCAGCAAGATCTCAAATTCGACGAGGATGCTTACCGCAAACACATCGAATGGCTGGCCGGCTATGACGCAGCCGCATTGTTCGCCGCGGGCGGTACAGGCGAATTCTTTTCCCTCAACCCGCAGGAAATTCCTTCCGTCGTGGCGGCGGCAAAAGGATCGGCAGGGAAAACACCGATCATCTCTGGCGCCGGATACGGCACCTCGCTTGCAATCGACATCGCCAAATCAGCCGAAAAAGCCGGCGCAGACGGTCTATTGCTTTTGCCGCCCTATCTGATGTTCAGCGAACAAGCCGGCCTCATCAACCATGTAAGGGCCGTCTGCAAATCGGTCGGCATCGGTGTCATCGTCTATAACCGTGATAATGCGGTCTTGACCGCCGACAGCATTGCAAGGCTTTGCGATGAGTGCCCGAACCTCGTCGGCTTTAAAGACGGCGTTGGTGATGTCGACAAGGTGATCGAGATCACAACCAAGCTTCAGGACCGTCTGGTCTATGTCGGCGGCATGCCGACACATGAGGTGTATGCGCAGGCCTATTTTGCGGCCGGCGTCACCACTTACTCCTCGGCCGTGTTCAATTTCGTACCGGCGCTCGCCCAGCGTTTCTATCAGGCACTCCGCTCAGGCAATCAGCCTGTTGTCGACGAGATCTTGAAGAATTTCTTCTTTCCCTTTGTGGCGCTGCGCAATCGCAAGAAAGGTTACGCGGTCTCGATTATCAAGGCCGGCCTGCGGGTGCTTGACCGGGATCCCGGCCCCGTCCGCCCGCCGCTTATTGATCTCAGTCCGGAAGAGACGGCGCTGCTTGAGCGCATCGTTCGGGCAAACGACATCGAGAAAATCGCAGCGGAATGAAGAGGCAGCAGGGCTATACGGTGCCCTCCCAGCCGTCCTGAACCACCTCTTCAAGAACGGCCGCGCGGCATAATTGGACCCGCGCGGCCGTCTGCTGACCAGACTTTTAGCCCAACGGCAGGATCAGCACATCGCGCGGGGAAATTTCGATCCGGCCGCCATCATGGCTCCAGCCGATGGGCCATCGCTCTTTCGCCAGTAAAACGCTCCCATTCCCCGGCAAGCTCGACCCCTGTCGCCTGCGCGTTGCGCGGATTGACGAACCAGAGAATGCTGCCTTTTTCGCCTTTGTAGAGGCGGAAAGCCGCGCCCTCTTCAGAGCGCGGCGACGTCTCGATCAGTGACAGCTCAGTCTTTATTCGGCAGCCTGCAGTGCCGGCACGGTCACGTCACCATTCTCCGGCAGCTCACCGGCCATTGCCGCAGCAAACTTTGTCTGGTCCAATTCGTTCTCCCACCGCGCGACGACAACGGTGGCGACTGCGTTTCCGACGAAGTTCGTCAACGCGCGGCATTCCGACATGAAGCGGTCGATGCCGAGGATGAGCGCCATGCCGGCGACGGGAACCGACGGAACGACCGAGAGCGTGGCAGCGAGTGTGATGAAGCCGGCACCGGTGATGCCTGCAGCACCCTTCGAGCTCAGCATGGCGACCAGCAAGAGCAGGATCTGATCGGCGAAAGACAGCGGCGTGTCTGTCGCCTGGGCGATGAATAGCGCTGCCAGCGTCATATAGATGTTGGTTCCGTCGAGATTGAAGGAATAGCCGGTCGGGATCACCAGCCCGACGACGGAGCGCTTGCAGCCGGCTTGTTCCATCTTCGCCATGAGGCCCGGAAGGGCTGCTTCCGACGACGACGTTCCCAGAACAAGCAGCAGTTCTTCCTTGATGTAGCGGATCAGCGCCAGGATCGAGAAGCCGTTGTAGCGGGCAACCCCGCCAAGCACGACAAGCACGAAAAGCAGCGATGTCAGATAGAAGGTGCCGATAAGCATGGCAAGATTGGCGATCGAACCGATGCCATATTTGCCGATCGTAAAGGCCATCGCACCGAAGGCTCCGATGGGGGCCGCCTTCATCAGGATCGCCACGAGGCGGAAGATCGGCGTCGTCAAAGCCTGCAGGAAATCCACGACCGGCCGGCCGCGGTCGCCGACCATGGCGAGCGCAATACCGAACAGCACCGAGAAGAACAGCACCTGCAGGATGTCGCCGTCGGCGAAAGCACCGACGATGGTCGTCGGGATGATGTTCATCAAGAAGCCGGTAATGGTCGAGTCATGGGCTTTTTCGGCATAGGTCGCAACCGCCTTGGCGTCGAGCGTGGCCGGATCGATATGCATGCCCGCACCCGGCTGGATGACGTTGGAAACGACAAGACCGACGGCAAGTGCGAGCGTCGAAAAGACGAGGAAGTAGATCATCGCCTTGGCGGCGACGCGCCCGACCTTGTGCAGATCGGACATGCCGGCGATACCGGTTGCCACCGTCAGGAAAATGACCGGTGCGATGATCATCTTGACGAGCTTGATAAAGGCATCGCCAAGCGGTTTCAGTGCCGTGCCGACCTCGGGGTAGAAGTGCCCGAGCAGCATGCCTGCACAGATGGCGAAAACGACCTGCACATAGAGATGCCGGTAGAATGGAACTTTGCCGCGCGCCGGCGCGGCTTGAATTGCTACACCCATAGTGTCCTCCATAAAGCCCCAAACCGACAATGGCCTCCCGGGGCGGATGATGCGGATTCTGGTAATTCAACAGCCACCCGGCTGTTTGCAGACACTTTGCAACAGGCGTGCCAGTTTGCTTTTGCGTCTCTAAGACGCTGTTTTCTCGCATCTTCTTGAAAAGTCACGCGCGAAAGCAAGCTCGCTTGGGCGTCTTTTCGCACAAAGTGATTTGACCCTTGTGCGAGATTGCGCACATTCTCCGTCATGCTTCAGCGATCAACCACAGACAACGTTCGAACGCCCCCGGACGTCATTTGGCAGGCGCGCCGTGCCTGGATCCTGTTCTTAGCTGCCTCCGCGATTCTGATTGCGGCAGCGCTCGTAGGCGCCGAACTTTACGGGCGCCGGTCGGCGATCGAAGGGCTGGAAACCCAGGCCCGCACCGACGCCAATCTCAAGGTCGCTTTGCTGACGGCCGTTTTGGAGCCCCCTCGCGCCCTACCGCTTCTTCTTTCGGAGGATCAACAGGTTCTCGACGCCCTTTCGTCTGCAAAGAGCGACACGACCGATCTCTTGAACCGCAAGCTGGAGCGGCTCGTCACCGGCACGCAAGCCGCCGTTCTTTATGTCATCGGTCCGGACGGGATAGCCGTCTCCTCAAGCAACTGGCGCGAGCCGATCAGTTTCGTCGGAAACGACTACGCGTTCCGTGACTATTTCCGTCGCGCAATGGAGCAAGGCACGGCTGAACACTTCGCGCTTGGCAGCGTCAGCAAACGTCCCGGCCTTTACATCTCGCGCAGGGTCGGCAGCGCGGCTGCTCCGCTCGGCGTCGTGGTCGTCAAAATGGAATTCAACCGCCTCGAAAACGACTGGCGTGACGCAAGCAGGCCCGTTTACGTGACGGACAACCATGGGGTCGTTCTGATCACGAGCATTCCTTCCTGGCGTTTCATGACCACCGGGCCGGTCCCGCGGCAGGATCTTGCATCCATTCGAAGCAGTCTGCAGTTCGGAGATGCGCCGCTGGCAGAGCTTCCCATCATGCATCCCTCAACCATCAGCCCGGACGCATCCATTGTTTCTGCCGTCCTGCCCGGCGGCGGAGAGGCCCAGTATCTACGCTTCTTTGCGGCCGTTCCGACAACGCCATGGCGGCTGGAATATTTAGTTCCAACCGAAATGCCGGTCGCGTCGGCCGTACGGGAGCTGCGGCTCCTCGCACTGGCGTTTTTGCTGCCCATTTTCGCAATCGCGGCCTTTTTGCTGAGACGGCGGCAGGTCTCCGTGATGAGGATCGCCAGCGAACGGGCCATGCGCGAGGAACTGGAGCGCCGGGTCGTTGCCAGGACAGATGAATTGAGTCGCGCTCGCGATCGCTTGCAGGCGGAAATTTCCGATCATCGCGATACGGAGGCGAAGCTGCAAATCGTGCAACAGGAACTCGTGCAGGCGAACCGGCTCGCCATCCTTGGGCAGGTTGCAGCCGGCGTCGCCCATGAGATCAATCAGCCGGTTGCCACGATCCGCGCTTACGCAGATAACGCCCGCGTCTTCCTCCAGCGCAAAGAGCCAAATCCGGCCGAGGAGAACTTAGGCGCCATTGCTCAGCTCACTGAAAGAATCGGCACGATAACCGAGGAATTGAAAGCCTTTGCGCGCAAGGGGAGGACGGCTGCCGAACCCGTTGAGCTTAGCAGCATCATCGAGGGCGCCGTCGTCTTGCTGAAGAGCCGGTTTGCCGGGCAGTTGAACGCACTCGACATCCAAATGCCGCCACCGGGTCTCTTCGTCATGGGCAATCGAATCCGGCTGGAGCAAATCCTGATCAATCTCTTCCAGAACGCCCTTGAAGCGCTCGAAGGCCGCGACGACGCGAAGGTGGAGATATCTGTTGCGGAAACGCCTGAGCAGGTCGCCATCGCCGTTTCGGATAATGGACCCGGCATTCCACCAGCAATTCTCGACACTCTTTTTACACCGTTCCATACATCCAAGGAAAAAGGTTTGGGCCTCGGGCTTGTCATTTCAAAGGACATTGTTGCCGATTACGGCGGCCGGATCGATGTCACAAGCAGCGCCAAAGGCACATGTTTTACAGTCCACCTTATGAGGGCAAAGGCATGAGGGATGCGTTATCGATCTTTCTCATCGACGATGACAAGGACCTTCTTCGGGCGACCAAGCAAACCTTGGAGCTTGCTGGCTTTAAAGTTTCAGCCTTTTCGGTGGCAAGCGAAGCGCTCGGTGCCCTTAACGCCGATTTTGCAGGCGCGGTCGTTTCCGATATCCGCATGCCACAGATTGACGGCCTGCAGCTTTTCGATCGCGTGCGGAAGGAAGATGAGGACCTGCCGGTCATCCTGGTCACCGGCCACGGCGATATTCCAATGGCGGTGAAGGCCATTCAGGACGGCGCCTACGACTTCATCACCAAACCGTTTGCAACCGAAAGGCTTGTGCAAGCAGTCAAGCGGGCGCTGGAAAAACGCGGCCTCGTTCTGGAGAATAGGGCGCTCCGCCGGGCCGCCGACCAAGCTCGGGACGACCTGCCGCTAATCGGCCAGACACCGACCATGGAGCGGCTGCGCCGCACCTTGCGCCAGATCGCCGATACCGAGGTCGACGTGCTCGTCACAGGCGAGACCGGCAGCGGCAAGGAGGTGGTCGCCAGCTTGCTGCATCGATGGAGCCGCAGAGCGTCGGGCAATTTCGTTGCGCTCAACTGCGGGGCGCTGCCCGAGACGGTCATAGAGAGCGAGCTCTTCGGCCATGAGCCCGGCGCCTTTACCGGAGCGCAAAAGAAGCGCGTCGGGCGCATCGAGCATGCAAGCGGCGGCACGCTTTTTCTCGACGAGATCGAGAGCATGCCTCCATCGACCCAGGTGCACATGCTGCGCGTTCTCGAGATGCGGGAAGTGACGCCGCTCGGCACCAATGAGGTCAGGCCCGTCGACCTGCGCGTCGTCGCCGCCGCAAAGGTGGATCTGGGAGACCCGGAACAGCGTGGGGATTTTCGTGAGGATCTCTATTATCGGCTCAATGTGGTCACGATCTCGATCCCGCCGCTGAGAGAACGCCGAGACGACATCCCCCTCCTCTTCGGCCATTTTGCCGAACGCGCAGCGTCCCGGTTCAAACGCGAAGTTCCGGCCATCTCGTCAGCCGTTCAACGTCATTTGCAGGGTCACGCCTGGCCAGGCAACGTGCGCGAGCTGTCGCACTTTGCCGAACGCTTCGTCCTCGGCGTTGAGCAGCTACCGGCAAGTGCGCCGCCGTCGGCACCTGAGACAGGCGAAGTGCTTCCGCTCCCCGAGCGACTGGACCGCTATGAGGCCAGCATCATCCGTGAGGCGCTCGATGCCAATGGCGGCGACGTCCGCCGCACGATTGCGGAGCTCGGCATACCGCGCAAGACTTTCTACGACAAGCTCCAGCGCCACGGCATCGTCCGCAGTCAATTCGCAGCATCCAAATCCGGACAGATTTAAACGGAGGTAGCAAGTTCCACCGGAGCGGCTGCGTCCGGCCCGTTCAGGCAATAGCGGTGCCTCAACACCGGCCGGCCAGAGGTTGCCGCGCAACGCTTCCGCAAGCTCTTTGTGTTTGGAATATTGAAAACGCAATATGGCTGCATCGCGTTTTGCCTGATGCGCAATGCCTCCAAATAGCTCTAGAACCCCGTTAAGCGCCTGGCCGTGTTTCCACAAGGGCCGCATGAACACAGACAGCCTTCATCCGCGCCGCAAGCTTGCGGCATATCCACTGCCGGTTTAAACGGCCGCGCCACGGAAAGGCGAAGCAGAAGACCCGCCATCAATCTCGGTTTAGACATCGATGGCTCAAAAATGCAATGCTTCTGAATCGCCAAGAATCCCTGACAGAGCAGGTCATCCCAGGCCGCTTTACAATCATGGTTGGCAGGGCTAGCATCGCCTGCATGACGCAGGGGAGAGGAGCCCGTCTGACGTCATCTGGATAGCGTATCGACATGCCTTGCCGGACCGGCACCCGACTGCAGAAATAATCCGCAGCGGAACGTCGATGATGCCGACACCCATTCGATGCCATCCAAGCACGGCAACAATGGGAGGATTCGATGTACAAGACATTGGTCGGCGGCATCATGGCCGCGGCTGCATTCACGCTTTCCCACTCCACGACCCTTGCCGAGCCGGAAATCGTCAGCGGGCCTGCGGCCGAAGCTGACTGCTTCGTGCCGTGGGCGGCAGAAACCAAGTTCTTCAAGTTTCCAAAGAAGGACGGCCCCTACCGCATAGCGCTCGCCAACGGCTATATCGCCAATACCTGGCGCATCCAGATGATCCAGACGGCGAAAGCCTATGCCGCGCAGCCGGATGTCGCCTCAAAACTCAAGGAGTTCAAGGTCGTTTCGACCGGCGAGGACGTGCCCGCGCAGATTTCGGCAATCAACAACTTCATCGATTCAGGCTATGACGCCATCGTCGTGAACGCGCAGAACCCGACGGCATTCGGACCGGTCATCAAGCGCGCCAAGCAGGCCGGCGTGATCCTGGTCGCCTTCGACAACATCCTAGACACCGAAGACGCAATCAACGTCAACGTCGATCAGAAGGGCCTCGGCGTATTGTGGGCAAACTGGCTGGCGAAGCACCTGCCTGACGGCGGCAAGGTTCTCGAAGTGCGCGGCGTTGCCGGCACCTCGGTCGATACCGACCGTCACAACGGTATTCACGAAACCTTTGCTGCGACCGGCAAGAAATGGGATGTCGTCGAAGTGCTCGGAAAGTGGGACGATCCGACGGCACAAAAGGCGACCGCTGACGCAATTGCCGTGCACAAGAAATTTGACGGCATCACCGCTCAGGGCGGCGATACCGGCGTCGTACAGGCGATGATCGATGCCGGACATCCGTTTGTGCCTTTCGGGGGAGAGACCGAAAACGGCTTTCGCAAGTTCTGCGCCAAGCATGCCGCTGAGGGTCTGAAATGCTCGTCGGCCGGTACGGGACCCGCACAGGTGGCGGTTGCCATCAAGACGGCGATTGCTGCGCTTGAAGGACAGGTCGTGCCGCAATCCATCAAGCTGCCGCTGGCAATCGTTGAAGATCCCAATTTCAAGGAAGGCCAGGACTTTTATCCCGATCAATCCGACAACTTCTTCGTCGGCAATGCCTTCCCGACCTGCGGCATCAACTTCACTGCGCAGGAGATCATGGGGCAGTCGAAGGAAAACCAGTAGACCGGGTCCAAGCCGCTCGCTTGAACGGCGCGCCGCGGGCACCTGCGACGCGCCAGAAAAACCGGTTTCGAGGAACCTTATGATCACATCAGAAATACCGGCGGCAACGCCCCTCTTCCAGATGAGCGGTGTTTCGAAGCGTTACGGCGGCGTTCACGCACTGGAAAATGCCGAACTTGCCGTCAAACCCGGGCGGATTCACGCTATTCTCGGCGAGAATGGCGCCGGAAAATCGACCCTTATCAAGATCATGGCAGGTGTCGTCGCGCCCGATGAAGGCCAAATGTTGCTGAACGGACGCCCGGTCAGCTTCAGGTCCCCCGCCGAAGCCTCCGCTGCCGGGGTCACCTGTGTATTTCAGGAGCTTTCGCTCATTCCCGACCTGAGCGTTGCCGACAACATCTGCATCGCCGCACCGCCGCGCCATTTCGGCCTGGTCAACCGCAGGGCCCAGCGTGCGATCGCCGAGGAGATGCTGGCCCGGGCAGGCGCCGAAGACATTCATCCGCGGGCGCTGGTCAAGGATCTGTCATTGTCGCGCCGGCAACTGGTCGAGATTGCCAAGGCGCTCGCATGGAAGCCGCGCATACTTATTCTCGACGAAGGAACGTCGGCGCTGACGGCGGCTGATGTCGCCAAGGTTTTTTCCGTCCTGAGGCGATTACGATCAGAGGGCTTGGCGCTGCTTTACATTTCACACCGCATGCAAGAGATCGCCGAACTGGCCGATGAATGCACTGTTCTGCGCAATGGCCGCAATGTCATGAGCTTTGCGGCCGGAACGCGCAGCGGCAGCGAGATCGTCGAAATGATGATCGGCCGTGAATATTCCAGCGCCTTCCCGCCGAAGCCGGCGCGAGCGGCAACCGATATGGCTCTCCCCGCTCTTGAGTGCCGCAAGCTCTGCTGGGGGGACAGCCTGCGCGACATTTCTCTTACCGTCGGCAGAGGCGAGGTGGTCGGCCTTGGCGGTCTGGACGGGCAAGGACAACGCGAAATCCTGCTTGCCCTTTTCGGCGTACTTCGCGGCACCACCGGCTCCGTCCTTGTCAATGGCAAGCCCGTCGCACTCACCAGTCCGGCAGTTGCACGCTCACAGCATATTGGCATGGCTCTGATCCCGGAGGACCGCAAGACCGAAGGATTGATGCTGGAGATGACGGTTCGGGAAAATCTCTCCTTCGCGGTGCTGGACCGGGTATCCAAGGGTGGCGTCATAGACCGGAAAATGGAAGAACAGCTGATCGACGAGATGGTGCAGTTGCTGGCGATCAAGACGGCAGGCCTCGACATTCCGGTCGGCGCGCTTTCTGGCGGCAATCAGCAAAAGGTCGTCATTGCCAAGTGGCTGATGCGCCGGCCTCGGATCGTGCTGCTCAACGACCCCACACGCGGCATCGATGTCGGCACCAAACAGGAAATTTACCAGTTGCTGCGGCGGCTTGCCGAAGCAGGCGCGGCCATCCTTTTTTATTCGACGGATTACGATGAACTGATCGGCTGCTGCGATCGCGTTCTCGTGTTTTATAACGGCAGCATCGTACGCGAACTGAAGGACGACGGCATTACACAGCATGCTTTGGTCGCAAGCGCGCTCAATGTCGAGGGCGAGAAGGCGGAGAGCGCGGCATGAAGGAATGGCGTTACCGGTTAAACGAACGGCGCAGCACGCTGATGGCAGCCGGTATTTTCCTCGTCATGTTTGCCATCTATGTCTCCAACCATCCGGCCGGTTTAACGGCCAACGTCGTGCAGACCGCCGCCAACAAGGGTGTCCTGCTTGCCTTTGTCGCGATGGCGCAGACGCTGGTCGTGATCACGGCGGGCATCGACCTATCTGTCGGCATGATCTTCATCCTTACCAATGCGCTGGCCTCCTGGATCGTTCTTGGAACGGCGATCGAAACGGCCCTCGGCGTGATCGCCGTTCTTTCCACCCGGGTTTTTTGCGGGGCATTGAACTGCCCGGTCGTCCTTTATGGGGGATTGCCGCCGGGGTGTGCCACCCTCGCAACGGGGTCGGGGTTCTCTGCGGACTCCTTGCTCCCCCGGCCCCTTTCCGGCGGCTCGGTCAATGAGGAACTGGCAGATTTCATGACCGGGAAGATATTCGGCACTGTGCCCGCCAGCCTGGTTGCCCTGGCTGCCATCGTTCTCATCATTTGGGTGCCGTTCAGCCGGTCGATCATCGGACGGACGGCTTATGCATCCGGCTCGTCGGAGACCGCCGCCTATATGTCCGGACTACCGATCCGCCGCGCCAAGTTTACTGCCTATGCCCTGGCCGGCCTTCTTGCCTCGATCGGCGGTCTGTTTCTCACATTCTTCACTTTCACAGGCGAGGCAGCCCTTGCAAGCGGCAATGCCTACACGCTTTTCTCGATCGCCTCGGTCGTCCTTGGCGGCGTATCCCTTTTTGGCGGCAAGGGCAGCGCGATCGGTGCAATATTCGGAGCGCTCGCCTTCCGCACCATCGGCGACCTGCTTTTCGTTTTCGATTTCGATCCGCTGTGGCAGCCTCTGTTCCAGGGTGTGGTGCTGCTTGTCGCCGTCAGCCTCGGAGCCTTCGGATTGTTCCGCGTCCGCAATCGCCTGGAGTGGTTCGGATGAGCAACGTCACGCGAGAAGAGCCGGTGAGCTCTCTGCCTAAAATCGTGCGGCGGCTCGATCCGGCGATCGCGACGGCCTTCGGCTGCATCATTCTTTTGCTGATTATCGGCAGTTTTTATTCGACGAGTTTCCTGTCGCCCGAATATCTCCTGCAGCAGTTGAAAGTGGCATCCTTCCTTGGCGTCATTGCCACGGGAATGATGATCGTCATCTTGCTCGGCCAGATCGATCTTTCCGTTCCCTGGTCGGTCGCCGTTGGCGGAATGATGGCTTGTGCTGCGGCCGCATATGGCCCTGCTGGCGAGATGCTTGCTATTCCCTTCGGAATTGTCTGCGGCATGGCAATCGGCCTGGCCAACGGCATCGGCGTCGCTTATCTGCGCATTCCTTCGATGATCATCACGCTTGCGACCAACGCCGTCGCTCAGGGGTTGATGGTCCTTTATACTGGTGGTTTCTCGCCACAGGATTCGGCTACATCTGCCATGCGTTATCTGGCAACCGGCTTTCTTCTCCCCGGCATACCCAATGCCGTGCTCATCTGGGCCTTGATCGGTGCCGGCACGGTCTTTGCCCTCACGCGCACGACATTCGGCCGCTCCGTCTACGGCATCGGCAACCGCGAGAGCGCGGCCTACCTTTCCGGAATTAACACCCGCCGGATCGTCCTGATCGCCTTCATCGCCTCCGGCGCCCTTAGCGCCTTTGGCGGCGGCCTGCTTGCCGGCTATGCGTCGAAGGCGGCCCAATCGATGGGTGATGCTTATCTTTTGCCCTCGATCGCCGCCGTCGTCCTCGGCGGAACATCCATTCTCGGCGGCAGAGGCTCATACCTCGGCACAGTCGCCGGCGTGATCTTAATCACCCTCCTGCAATCGATCCTCTCGGTCATGCAGATGCCGGAGGCAGGACGGCAGATCATCTACGGCGTGGTCATCATCGCCATGCTGCTGCTTTACGGCCGCAGCCCTGCCAACCGGTGATCGGCGGCGCCCTAGCGGATTTATCCGGTGGCAACCTCTCAAAATCCCAAAACCAAGGCACCACCGGTCAATCCGGCGCCCGCAGCCGTTAGAAGCACCGCCTCGCCCGATGCAAACGGCCGTTTCTCCTTGGCAATCGACAGTGACAGGGCAATGGTCGCGGCAGATGAATTGCCGAAGTCGGCAATTGTGCTGACGGTTTTGGCGTCCGAAATACCCAGTTTCTCGCCCACGGCGGTGAAGATTCGCGTATTGGCCTGGTGCGGCACGAACCGGCTGATATTCGGCGTGATCATGGCCGCGCGCTCGAGCGCCCGCAGCGAAGAAGCCGTCATCATCTCGACAGCACGCGAAAACACCTCACGTCCGTCGCGCATCGTCATGAGAAAGTCCTCCGCCCTCATCCCCGGCGCAAACGGGCGGTTGCTGCCGCCGGCAGCGATCGAGATCAGGTCGTAACCGCTTCCATCGGACGTAAGATCGACGCCGAGGAGACCGGTGTTGGGCTCGACCGATGGTGAAAGCACGACCGCACCAGCTGCGTCGGCAAACAGTACCGAGCTCGCGCGTTCGGCCGGGTTGATCCGCCGGCTCAAGATGTTTGCGGCAACGACAAGTACCGGTCTTGCCTGGCTTCGAACAAAGCCGTCGGCAAGTGTCAGCGCATAAAGAAAGCCCGAGCAGGCGCCTGCAAGATCGATCGCTCCGGAATTTGCAAGACCGAGGCGATGGGCAAGCAGCGGCGCTGACGGCGGCAGCAAATGGTCAGGGGTCGAGGTTGCAAGCAGCGTCAAGGCGATTTCGGCCCGGTCGACGCCGGCATCGCTAAGGGCCATGGCCCCGGCACTGGCCGCAAGCCCGCTCAAAGTGTCGCCCTCTTGCGCCCAGTGCCTGGCACGAATGCCTGTACGGCGTTCGATCCAGCCGGGTTCCAGCCCAAGAGCCCTCTCAATCTCGCCGTTTTCGACCCGTCGCGCCGGCACACTGTGCCCGAAGCCCGCCAGTCGCGAAGCCCTCGCCGCCGTCATGCCGACACCCTGAAGTGAAAGGCGGCTTCTTCGATCGCTTCATAGGCGCGATCGAGCTCCTTGGCCGTGATGCAATAGGGCGGCATCAGGTAGACGACGTTGCCGAGCGGCCGGATGAGCAGGTGACGCTCGCGGAAGAAAGCGCGCAGCCTCGGCCCGACCTCTGCCAAGTATCCGCCCGCTTCGACATCGAGATCAAGAGCCGCGATCGTTCCGATCTGCCGAACATTGCGGAACCGCAGGTCGTTCGAGAAGCGGGTCAGATGTGCCCGATGCGCTTCCGAGAGAGCCTCAAGACGCGCCTGCACCGGCTCATCCCGCCAGACGGACAGATTGGCAACCGCTGCTGCGCAGGCGATCGGATTGGCTGTGTAGGAACTCGAATGAAAGAAGGTTCTGCGGCGGTCAGTGGAGAGGTGCGCGTCGAAGATTTCCGCCGTGCACAACGTTGCCGCCAGCGGTAAAGCACCTCCCGTCAGGCCTTTCGACGTACACAGGATATCCGGGGTGATCGCTGCCTGCTCACAGCCAAAAAGCGTTCCAGTGCGCCCCCAACCGGTCATCACTTCATCGGCAATGAGAAGCGTCCCGCAACGCTCGGCAACCTCCTTGAGGCTCGCAAGCAGCGACGGCGCATAGATCTTCATGCCGCCCGCCCCGAGGACGAGCGGCTCGATGAGAAGAGCTGCGACTTCGCCCGACCTGCAGTAGCTTTCGAAGGCATCAAGAGTTTCCTGCTCGCGGCCGGCCTCTGGGAAAGGCAGCCGGTCAACGGCAAAGAGCAGCGGTTCGTAGGCAGCGTTGAACACACCGCGCTCACCGGCCGACATCGTGCCGATTGTATCGCCGTGATAGGCATGTTCCATGACGACGATGCGATTGCGCCGCTCGCCTTTGTTGTGGAAAAAACCGAGCGCCATCTTCAGTGCGACCTCGACTGCGGTCGATCCGCTGTCGGAATAAAAGACGTGGGCCAGACCGCGCGGCGCAACGGCGATCAGCCCTTCAGCCAGCTCTTCGGCCGGCGCATGCGTATATTCGGCGAAGATGAGCTGGTCATAACGCCCAGCGGCGGCGCCAATTGCGCTCATGATGGCAGGGTGCCGATGGCCGTGGGTAATCACCCACCAGGATGAGATCGCGTCAAGAACATGATTGCCGTCCTCATCGATAAGGTAGGCGCCCGCCGTCTCAACGATCGGCTTCATGCGCGGTTCGAGCGCGTGCTGGGTGAAGGGATGCCATACGCGAGAATGCGTCATGTCAGGGCGGCCTTGATGTGTCCAATATCGATGTTTTCGGCGAAAGCCTCCTGCAGTGTCTGGGGCGTTGGACCAGACAACCACGGCAGGCGGCCAAGCGACCGGATGCCTCCGATCTCGGCGATGACCCGCTGCGTTTCGGCGTTCTCGTCACCGATGAAGGCAACACCGAGGATCGGCATCGCACGGTGCTTCAGCGCCTCTAGCGACAGC
>NZ_JABEPH010000668.1:0-1230 GCF_013004495.1 Rhizobium sp. SEMIA 4085 | reverse complement strand
CCTCGCGCCCCCCTCGCAGCGCCATCGCGGCCTGCAGGTGTGCCGCCTTCGCCCCGGCGGGCAAAACCGCCGTTTCGCCCTGCAGAGGCAGGCTTCCGCGCGACGCTATACCGAGTTCCTGCCGCAGTCTGGAGTTCAGGTGAATCCCCTTGCCCCTTCCATCAAAAAGCAGCGCGAGCAGGAGACCACCAGCCAGGCCCATCAGTGTGGTGAAGGGCAGGATGATGGAGGGTTTCGGCGAGCTCTTCGTCAGTGGCGCGGACGCGGCCGTCACGATACGGGCATCGCCGAGCGGGAAAGACTGCTTCTGCAACGTGCCCGTCAGTTGTTGGAGAATTCCTTCATAGATACGGCGATAGGTCGTCGCACGGCTTTCCATTTCGGTGAGTTTCACACGCGCCAGGTTTTTGTCCGTGCCGGTCGCAGTCAGCGCCGCCATCTGGTCATTGAGGAGGCGTTCGCGAGTTTGCGCGACCTGCAGGTTCGTTTTGTATACTTCCTGGATGCGAACGAGTTCGTTCCTGATATCGCCGGTTAGCCGTGCAACTTCCTCTTTGGCGGCCGCGATCGCGGGATTGCCGGGATCGTAGCGGCTTATCAGATTGTTCAGCCTCGACGTAGCAAGGCTGACGTCCTCCTGGAGTTTCTGTATGCGGGGGTTGTCGATCGTCTCCTGAACGCTGCCGCCAACCGCTTCCCCCGCCATCAGCCGATTGAGGGTATCGAGCTTGGCGGACGCGGCAGCGGTGTCGGCGCTGGCGGAAATGGCTTGGCTGCTGATTTCGGACAATTGCTGCTGGTCCAGGGACGATGGGGTGCCGAGTTCCATGATGCCGGTCGTGGCCCGGGATTCTTCTGCATCCAACGCCGCCTGCCGGGCTTGCTTCTCCACGTCGATCAACCGGGTTTCCAGCCAGTTCGCCCCGCTTTGCGCTGCTGTGGCGCGCGCGGAGACGGCCGAATCCATATATGCTTGCGCAAGGGCGTTCGCGACGCGAGCCGCCTTTTGCGGGTCGGTAGATTTGTAGCCGATTTCGAGGATATAGGATTGCCCTACCCGGACGACGGAGACCCGCGACAGGAACGACGCCATCGTCCTGCGCATGCGAATCTCCTCGTCCGACGCCTCCTGGCCGGGCGCGGCGGGGGCCCGCCCGTCCCCCACCAACCACGGCCGCCCGCCGCCGGTGAGCCACCCCCCCCGCCGCATCGGTGCTCGGTTCCCGGCAG
>NZ_JABEPH010000667.1:0-1267 GCF_013004495.1 Rhizobium sp. SEMIA 4085 | reverse complement strand
CATGTGACCTGGATTCATGTTGCCTGACGCCTCTACCGGGAAACCTTTGTCATCCTCCCGCATCTCGCCGAACTTCCCTGAGCCCAGTTCACCAATGCCCCGTGGCAATTCATTTGCAGACGTTTGGCGCAAGCGCCTATTTTAAGTCCAGCCGCATACTGGGAAGCTTCCACCTTTCAAGGGACATCATTCAAAGGTTAGGCGACCTGCGAGTGCTGTGGGACGCTTACGAGGAGAGCGCCTGCACAGAAAATTCCCAAAAACATCGACATAGATCAACACGGTTAGAGGAGGAACCAATGATCACAATGAATCGACGGACGCTTATTATGAGTTCCGTGGCGATGACCGCCACGCTCGCGACGCCGCGCATCATGCACGCGAGCTCGCCTGAGTTTTCGTTTAAATTTGCCAACATCATGCCCGTTGACCATCCGCTCAACACCCGCATGACCGAGGCTTCCAATAAGATTAGCGAGCAAACCGACGGCCGGGTCAGCATTCAGGTGTTTCCCGCGAGCCAGCTCGGCACGGATGCGGACATGCTCAGCCAGCTTCGATCGGGTGGCTTGGACCTTCTTGCGCAGACAGGCCTCATCGCAGCCACGCTCGTCCCGCCGGCGGCCATCACTGGCGTAGGATTTGCCTATCCCGACTACGCGCAGGTCTGGAAGTCGGTGGATGGCGAGCTCGGCCGGAGCATCCGGACGGCTTTTGAGAAGGTCAACCTGATCGCCTTCGAGAAGATGTGGGACAACGGCTTCCGGCAGACGACCTCGATCGGGAAACCGATCAAGTCGCCCGAGGACCTCAAGGGCTTCAAGATCCGCGTCCCTCCTGCGCCGCTCTGGACATCGCTTTTCAAGTCTCTCGGCGCCGCGCCGACGTCGATTCCATGGGGCGAAACCTATTCCGCACTCCAGACCCACGTCGCCGACGGTCTCGAAAACCCGCTCGCTGGCATTTACTTTGCCAAGATGTACGAGGTTCAAAAGTATCTCTCCCGGACCAACCATATGTGGGACGGCTTCTGGATTCTCGCCAATCGGGACAACTTCGAGATGCTGCCTGAGGACTTGCGTGACATTGTCGTCACCGAGATCAATCGCTCGGCTCTCGTGCAACGCGCCGATGTCGAAAAGCTGAATTCCGAACTCCAGGCAGAGCTGGCGAGCAAGGGTCTTGAATTTATCGACGTCGATGTTTCCAAGTTCCGCGCGACGCTGCAAGCTTCGTCGTTCTACTCCGATTGGAAGGGGCGGTTTGG
>NZ_JABEPH010000666.1:0-1278 GCF_013004495.1 Rhizobium sp. SEMIA 4085 | reverse complement strand
ATGATGTCGATCTTCTTTGTTTCGCAGCCGTAGCCGTAGCGCGTCACGACCACGCCATCGAGCGGCGCGTCCCAGACGCTTTCAAGCGCGCGAGCCATTTGCGCTGCCCCCTTGCCCGCGCCGATCACCACCGTTCGGCCTTTTGGCTTCGCAGGCAGATGCGCCTTGATGCCCGACAAGGGATCGGCGGCACGGACAGCGGCGTGAAACAGCGATGTCAAAAAGGTGCGGGGGGGTGAAACAGCCACAAGTAATCTTTCGAATCTGCATTGCCGGACGCGTTAACACGTCCTGTCTTCAAGCAGCAGCTTCCAAGAGATTGCTCGCTTAGGCAAGGCAGGTTCGACCAATTTTGTGTATTCGCGAGAACGCATCGATCGCATGATCCCCGGTTGTCGTTGACCTTAAGAAAATCGCATCATCCGCTAGGAACGACATTCGTGCCGGCTTTACGCTTACTGCCAAGACAAGGATCCGTGACTTCGTGAAGGTTTCTCAAAGCGGCGCTGAGGCTTATGTCACGGAGCCCTAGCGTTCGACGGGCTGGCTGCACGGACCGAGGCTCAGTGCAGACACCGCCCAACACTCAAACGCACTGATCTCTCTGGCCGGTTATTCACACCCCATCAGGCGTTGTTTCAGGCGGTCGCTATCAAACAAAGTGGACTAGTCTAGGTCACCGACTCATAAAGCGCATCCAGATTTTGGCTGAGCCGAGTTTGACGAGAGCAAGGTAGTTTTCGCTTCAACGGCAACCCCCGTGTTCCCGATCGTCGACCGGTTCGGCACCGGCTACGTCACCATGGATCAGGTGCGCCAGCACTGAGCCGATCCCGGAAAGTTCGACGGCTACGCCTGACGCGCCGAAGCCCTACCCTCCAACGACTTCGCTGATCTGCACGATGGGCGCGATGTCCGTATAGTTGGCCACGTCCGCGGCGATCTCCGCGCGGTGGGGACCTAACGCCTCCTGGAATATCGCCAGGGTCGGCGAGTAGACGTGGCACGCCGCGACGAACTGCGGCGCGCTTCCAGGTTCGCGACCCGCAAGGCCCTTATCGATCTCGTAGCGCAGGCAGGCATCGCCGAGCCGTTCCTGGATCAGTGGCATGTGGCGGGGGCGGGTGGAATCGGTAACCAACCTCCAGCCGCCATCCGCCGGGTAAGAGGAGCTCATTTTGTTCATTGTCCGGGCCCCGCCCCTACGCCTCTCCAGGGGGCCCCAAGGGGCCGTCTAGGTGCACGCCTCGTAAAGCCACAACCCGTATCTGGCGTGAG
>NZ_JABEPH010000665.1:0-1285 GCF_013004495.1 Rhizobium sp. SEMIA 4085 | reverse complement strand
GCTTGTCCGCCGGGCAGATGTAGTGGTTTGCATCCGCATCAAATGTGAAGTCGGCCCGTGAGAACGTGCCATCGGTGCGGTTCGACTTGTCGAAGACCGGGATGTGCGGCGTGATCTTCTTGTCCTTTACCAACCAGGCAAGGTTTGGGGCCGATCCATAAGCGGTGTCGGCCACAAGCCATTCTGGCTTGAGCCCAAGGCTTGTCTCTGTCCTCTCGATCATGGTGCGGGAAGCGCCGACCTCGGCCTGGCGGATGGCACGACTAGCCTCGACATCCAGGATGACGGCATTGTCGGTGTCGATCAGATAATTGGTGGCATAGGCGAAGAAGGCATGGCCCTTGTGCGCCCCGGTCCATTGCGCGGCCGGATCGGCAGCAGAGATGAACTTCGGCGTCACCTCCGAGGCCGCTCCAAAGGCGGCATCATCCAGCTTTTCCAGATATTCCCTGACCGCACGCGCGGCATCCTCGTCGTTTGGCGCGGCCCACTCCTCACCGGAAACAGAGCGCTGCTTGTTAGCGTCGGCGGCGATCAGGCTTGCGTCCACGGCAAAGCCCTCGCCACGCACCAGGCCCTCTGACATGCATCGCTTGACGACAGTCTCAAACAGATGACGGAGAAGATCGCTGTCGCGGAAGCGGCCATGGCGGTTGCGTGAGAAGGTCGAGTGGTCAGGCACTTTGCCGTCGAGACCGAGTTTGCAGAACCAGAGATAGGCAAGGTTGAGATGGACCTCGTCGCACAGACGCCGCTTAGAACGAATGCCCATGCAATAGCCAACGAGCAGTATCCGGATCATCAGCTCTGGATCAATCGAAGGCCGGCCAATTGAGCTGTAAAATGGCTTCATCTCTCTGCGGATATCGCCGCAGTCGAGGAAACGATCGATGCCGCGCAGCATATGTTCGTCGGGGAGGTGATCATCCAGGCAGAAATCGTAAAACAATTGCGCCGGTTCCGACTGCATCCCCATCATCGTTGCGCTCTCCTCTCGAAGCAGTAACGAGAGTGAATCACGACCGCACTAACCGATCAACCACCGACTAAATCAACAATATCCGCCAACAGCAGACATTGGCGGCATCGCAAAACCGTCTATTCTGCGACGTTGCAAAAGTCAGGAAAACAAGTGTCGCTTTAATCGGGAATTTCTCGAGAGAACCACAATATGGAATCGATTATCGAGATTGGGGAGTCGTGGGCGGAGCTTCGCGTTGCGCTGTGGCCGCATCACTCGCTCGGAGATCATCGAGCTGAGTTGTGCCGGGCGTTTCTTTCAGAA
>NZ_JABEPH010000664.1:0-1317 GCF_013004495.1 Rhizobium sp. SEMIA 4085 | reverse complement strand
CGGGCCCCGGCTCTTCTCCGGTCCCCGTCCCTTCCTCTCCCGCGGGCTGACGCGCATCCCGCCCCGGCGTTCCGTGGCGCTTCCCGATCTCGGCGTGATATGGGAGACATACAAGAAAATCAAAAGTTTGCGGCCGGACGTGCTGCCCGGACACGGCGCCAAGGGCGGCGTGCTCGCGCGCCTTGTCGGCTCAGCCTTGCGGGTGAACAGGTATCGCGTAGCCCGCCTCTATACCGCCCACGGCGGAAGCCTGCACTATTCCCGCTCGTCGCTCACCGGACAGTTCGTCCTGCGGATGGAGCGGTTGCAGGAATATTTCACTGATGCCCTCGTCTTCATCTGCGAATACGAGCGCGACACCTATGCACAGAAAGTGGGCCGGCCGAGACCCCTGACGCGGCTGATCTACAACGGGATCGGGGAGCGGGATTTCCAGATTATTCCCACACGATCCGATGCCGTACATTTCATCTATGTCGGCATGCTCCGGGACCTTAAGGGTCCCGATCTGTTTGTGGATGCATTTGCCAAGACCGAGCGGCTGATTGGTCGCCCTCTTTCGGCGCTGATGATCGGCGACGGGCCGGACCGGGAGAAATACCGCGACATGATGGTCGAGCGCGGCCTCGGCAAGCGTATCGGCATGCTGCCGCCGATGCGTGTGCAGGAAGCATTCGCGATGGCGCAGAACCTGGTGGTGCCGTCCCGCGCCGAAGCCATGCCCTACATCATCCTCGAAGGGCTCGGCGCCGGAAAGACGGTCATCGCCAGCCGCGTCGGCGGCATTCCGGAAGTGCTCGGCAGGAGCAGCCCTGCCCTCGTCGCGCCCGACAACGCGGATGACCTAGCCCGCGTCATGGCCGACGCGCTGACGACACCCGGCTGGCATAATGCCGTGATGCCTTCGATCGATTCGGTGAAGTCCGTTTTTTCCTCTTCCGTAATGGCAAGAGATGTCCTGAAACTGTACCACACGCTCGCGGAGGGCTCTTCAGCCTCCGAAACCTATGAGGCATCCGTAAACCTTTCTTAGGGCCTTTCTGCTAATGCCGTTTGAAACAACGAGCGGCTGAAGCCTTATGAACAAAGCAGAAAAGAGCGATCAGTTCGACGTGGAAGCCCTGCGCAAGCGGGTTTCCGCTGCCAACGCAGACGGTGGCGGGAAGGAAACCCCCGGAGAGATCAACGCCTATGCCCGGCAGATTGCCGAACAGTTCCGCGAGGGAACGCGTTCCCCGTCGATGGTCATCGGCCAGCTGCGCCTCTTCGACTTCGTCTCTCAATTCTCAATCGGTCTGCTCCCCTTCCTGAGCGTGC
>NZ_JABEPH010000663.1:0-1327 GCF_013004495.1 Rhizobium sp. SEMIA 4085 | reverse complement strand
CCATCTCCGCCAGCACGGGCGCAAAATGTAGCGGGCCTGACGTGAGAGGGACGGCCACCCGCAGGCGCCCGCGAAGGTCACCGTCGGGCACTATCGTTTCTCGTGCGATGTCGATCTCGGTGCAGATCCTTGCTGCATAATCGCGAAACGTGCCCCCGGCTTCCGTCAGCCCAGCACCACGGGTCGTTCGCGCAAGAAGCTGGATGCCGAGCGCTTCCTCAAGCCGGATGAGGCGCCGACTGACCATTGACTTGGAGATCCCCAGCCGACGTGCCGCGGGAGAAACGCCCCCGGCATCGGCAACTTCGACAAATGTCCGCAGATCCTCGATGTCCATATTGTGTTCCCCGTTTCGTGGCACGGCCTGGCACCTATACTTGCCGAGCCTGCCGGACGATCGGCGCAACCTCGTTGCCCAGAAGCTCGATGGATTGCTTCATCGCTGCCGTGTCGAGAGAGGCTGTGCTCATCTGGAAGGTGATGCGCGAAACGCCGCCAAGCGTCTCGCTGGCCTGCAGCATCTTGGCTGCGACCGTCTTGGGGTCACCGATCAGGAATGTGCCCTCAGGACCTGCCATGGCGTCGAACTGCTGGCGCGTCGGCGGCGACCAGCCGCGCTCACGACCGATCTTCGTCGTCAGATACGCCCAGCCGGGAAAGAATGCGTCCTTGGCTGCAGTGTCTGTTTCTCCCACAAAGCCCATCGCGTGGACGCCCACCTTGAGCACATCGGGACTATGTCCCGCGCGGCTGCCGGCTTCGCGATAGAGATCGACAAGCGGACGGAAGCGCTCGAAGCTGCCGCCGATGATGGCGATCATCAGCGGCAGGCCAAGCGCACCGGCGCGGGCAAAGGATTGCGGCGTGCCGCCGACCCCGATCCATAATGGTAGCTGTGGTTGATGGGGACGCGGGAAAACACCTTGTCCTTTGAGGGCCGGACGGAAGCGACCTTCCCAAGTAACATTGGTTGTCTCGCCAAGCCTGAGCAACAGGTCGAGCTTCTCCGCAAAAAGGTCGTCATAGTCACGTGTGTCCAGACCGAACAGCGGATAGGCTTCCACGAAGGAACCTCGGCCGACAACGACTTCCGCACGGCCTTTGGAAATCAGATCGAGAGTTGCGAATTCCTGAAAAACCCGCACCGGGTCGGCGGCGCTCAGAACGGTCACCGCACTCGTCAATCTGATCCGGCCGGTCCGGGCCGCTGCCGCAGCCAGAATGACAGCCGGCGCGGAGTCGAGAAACTCCCCGCGATGATGCTCGCCCATGCCGAAGACATCGCGCCCGACGCGGTCCGCGCCGACGACCTCCACGCGTAGGTCGG
>NZ_JABEPH010000662.1:0-1338 GCF_013004495.1 Rhizobium sp. SEMIA 4085 | reverse complement strand
CCAACCTTGCCGACGCGGTCGACTTTCGGTTTGTCGAGCAACGGTCCCATGTCGCTTTTGGGATCAGAGGCGGGCCCGACCCGTACATTCCGCAGCCGCCCGGCAAGCCGATCGCGAACGGTGTCATAGACCACTTCCTGTACGAGCAGCCGCGAGCCCGTCATGCAGAACTGGCCGGCGAATACCGTCAGCGCTTTTTCCAGAACGGGCAGCATGGGTTCCATGTCGGCGTCGTCGAACACGATCATTGGCGCTTTTCCACCCAATTCAAGTCCGAAGCGTTTCATTCGGCGCGCCCCGACCGCGCTGATCGCAACGCCGGTCTTCGTGCTTCCCGTGAAGCTGATCGTCGGCACGTCGGCGCTTTCGACAAGGAGCGCGGCCCCATCCGATTCGCTTTCAACGAAAATGTTGATGACGCCGTTCGGAAGGTCCGAGGGTTCTGCGAGGGTCTCCGCCAGCACGCTAGCGATCTGGGCGGCCTGCCCTGGCATCTTGATGACGACCGTGCATCCTGCGGCGAGTGCGGGCGCGAACGATCTGACCGCCAGAATGATCGGAGAGTTCCAGGGAACGATGACTCCCGCTACGCCCATCGGCTGTCGTAGGACGATCGAAAGGCCCCCGGTCGCGGTTGCATGGCGCGACCCGCTTCGGTTCGCGCCATCGCCGCCCAGTAGCGCAGCTTGCTCGGGGCGCCGTCAGCCTCAAGTGCGGCTTCGCCCCGAACCTTTCCATTCTCGAGCGAGAGGATGTCTATCAGTAGATCGCGGTTCCGCTCGATCGCCAAAGCCATCTGGTCGAGCACTTTGGCTCGCAGTTCGGCATCATGTGCCCAGGCCGTGCTTCGAAAGGCGCGGCTCGCGGCTTCGATGGCGGACCCGGCAGCCGCGCCGCCATCATCCGGATATTCGCCGATGCGTTCGTAGGTCGCCGGATTGATGGAGATGCCAAGGCTCGCCGACGAAACGAACGCGCCATTGATCCAATTCTTGGCCGAATAAGTCGTCATCTGAAAGTCCTTAGATAGCTGCATGACATGACGGTCCCTCCACCGCCGTGAATGGACTGGTGTTGCTAGAGAGCTGCTGCTCGTGCTTGCGCCCGCTGCGACCTGGCTTCAGCGGGCACAGAGGGCGTCGGGGATCAGGTCAGGAACGGCGGAGCGTTTTCGCCGCGCAGGCGATAGTTGGGACGCGGGCGTTCAAGACGGATCGATTCGAGCACTGTGTGGGAGATGGTACTTTTACACAGCTCCGAGACCACCAGAATCCGGAGCATATCGTATGCCGTATGCTGATTAAAAAAACAAAAAAGAGAAACGATGAGAAGGACGCA
>NZ_JABEPH010000661.1:0-1353 GCF_013004495.1 Rhizobium sp. SEMIA 4085 | reverse complement strand
CTCGTGGCCTATGTCCGCGCCTCCGCGGTCATCGCGACGCTGAGCGTATCGGCGATCCTCATTGGGATCGTCCAATTCATGAGTTCGGGCCGTGCACCGGGTTCGACACCAAGCTGGCTTCGCGTCCTGACGAGCGGGAACATCTACGGCCTGTCGTACTCCGTGATCGTCTGGATCGGGATTTCCGTTCTCGTCGCATTAGCGTTCCGCTTCTTGATCCTCGGGCGCTACTTCCGCGCTGTCGGCGACAATCCGAGGGCGGCGGAGATAACAGGCATACCTCTGGCCCGCACGATTTTTGTCTCCCATACGCTTGCGGGCACGCTGACAGGCATCGCCGCCCTGGTTCAGGTGTCGGCTCTGGCCGTTGGCACGCTCAAGCCCGGCTTCGACACCTTCATGAACGCTCTCGCCGCGACGATTCTCGGTGGGGTGACGTTCGGCGTCGACCGCGGTGGCGTCGCGGGGCCTTTCGTGGCGGTCGTCGCCTTCAGTTTCCTCTTCGCGATGTTGACGGTGTTCGGCATCCAGGAGCCCGGCAAGCTGATCGTCCAGGGCGGGATCATCGCGCTTGCTGCGATCATTTACGGAGCACGCGTCGGTCGCGTCTAGCCGCAAGGATCTGCCAAACATGTCATTCCCGGTGTCAACGCGGGAGAATGCAGGAGATAAGCATGGTGAAGATAACGGCGGCAGTGGCCGTAAAACCGAAAGCTCCGCTTGAGTTTCGTGAACTTGAGCTGGCGGATCCAGAAGGCAATGAAATTCTCGTGCGGACGGTCGCCACGGGCATCTGCCATACCGACCTGTTGCTCCGTGATGGGATATTTGGGCCTCCCGCCCCGGTCATACCGGGACATGAAGGTGTTGGTATCGTCGAGGCCATCGGGGCGGACGTCCAAGGTTTAAGGGTGGGCGACCACGTTGCGCTCCGCCAGAGTTCATGTGGCTTCTGCGGCGATTGCCGGCGCTCTCACCCGATGAACTGCCAGAACTACACCCAGTACAATCTGACGGGGCTTCGTCCGAACGGCAAGAAGGCCTTGCTGTGTGATGAAGTCGGCATCGGCAGCAACTTTGTCGGCCAGTCATCCTTCGCGACCCACATCCTGGCGACTGAAAACAACGCCGCGCAGCTTCCCAAGGATTTCGACCTGACGAATGCGGCCCCGCTCGGTTGCGGCATGGCAACGGGAGCAGGTACCGTCATCAACGCCATGAAGCCGGAGATCGGTCAAACCATTGCCGTGTTCGGCGCGGGAGCGGTCGGCATGGCTGCGGTGATGGCCGCCAAGGTCCGGCGGTGCAGCAAGATCATCATCATCGACCCGAACGCGCAGCGTTTGGCCCTGG
>NZ_JABEPH010000660.1:0-1357 GCF_013004495.1 Rhizobium sp. SEMIA 4085 | reverse complement strand
CGCCGGTGCAGTGCCGTCAAAGCTATCCAGTGCTGGGAGCAGGGTTGTCTCCGCGGTCGACAAATGTCGCCGCACAAGGGTTTTCGCAGGTGGGATCTTCCTAATGTTCGAGGCGCAGTCTCAACGAGCTGCAGCCACCAGAAGCGGAATGATCCTGCCCACGTCCGCAGCAGGGACGCTCAGCACCAAAGTTAGATGGCGCGCTGAGGGACGAAGGCTGAGCGTCGCCTATATGGTCGCGCCAGCCGATGCGTTGAACACTTCTCCCGTCTTGAGCATGCTGTGCATGATGACCGCGAGTTTCCGGGCGACGGCCACAGCGGCCCGCTTGAAGCCAAGTCGCTCGCGCAGCTTAAGGCCCCAACTCTTGAGACTGCTCTCGGTCCTGGCACTGGTTCTCGTCAAAAGCACTGTCGCCGCTTCGTAAAGCAGCCCACGTAAACGATTGTCACCCCTTCGCGAGATATGGCCGTCATAGTCGACCTCGCCTGACTGATAACGCCGCGTTGTTAGCCCGAGCCAGGCGCCAACCGAGCGCGACGTTCGAAAGTTTTCTGGATTTTCAATTGCCGTAACGTAGGACACCGCTGTGACCGCGCCGATCCCCGGAATTGTCATCAATAACTTCGTGGCTTGGCTCCCACGTGCCACTATAAGCAACTGTTGGCCAAGATCGGCTGCGCGCTTGCGGATATCGTGCCACGCCTCCAAAAGAGGCAAGATAATCTTCGCAAGCTCGGTGTTTCCATCCAAAAGCTTCCGCACATCGCCATCAAACACTCGACCCTTCGCTTTCGGGATGATCAGACCGAAGGTCTTCATCAGGCCGCGGATTTGATTGCCAAGTTGCGTTGACATGTTCAGGAGCTGTTCGCGGGCAGCCACCAATGTGCGGGCTAACATAGCGTCAAACGACTTGACGCGAACCGCTTTGTAAAAGCCTGCTTCAGCGAGTTGAGCTAAACCATCCGCATCGTTGGCATCGGTCTTGTTGAGCGTTTCGTTCAATACCTTTTGCGCGTGCCGCGCTTCAATGCAGATCGCCGGCAACCCCTCGCTCGTCAGCGCGTGATAGAACCACGTCGACAGCGGTCCCGTTTCGAATACGACGCGCTGCGCGCGTGGAGCTTTTTTGCGGATCATCTGCGCGAGAAGATTGGGATCCGAAGGACACTTCCCCCGCCAGATCCGTTTCCCGTCTTCCCGGATCGAAATTGCGGTGTCTTTCAATGAAACATCAAGGCCAATATATTGGTTCAAGGTTGCCTCCATCCGATGTTTGGGCCCGGTTCCAATCGAGAGCCCGTTTTTCCATCCTATCGGGGGCAACCACCCTCACCAGCCCAATAGCCAGAGA
>NZ_JABEPH010000659.1:0-1376 GCF_013004495.1 Rhizobium sp. SEMIA 4085 | reverse complement strand
TATTATAGGCGGCGGTTATATCGGTCTCGAAGCGGCAGCCGTTGCGCGCTATCGCGGCCTCGAAGTGACCGTCATCGAAATGGCCGACCGCATTCTCCAGCGCGTTGCCGCCAAGGAAACGGCCGATATCATCCGCGCGATCCACGAAAGCCATGATGTCGTGATCCGCGAAAAGACCGGGCTTAAGCGTCTCGTCGGCAGGGATGGGCATGTTTGCGGCGCTGAGCTCTCTGACGGCTCGGTAATCGAGATCGATTTCGCCATCGTCGGCATCGGCGTCGTGCCGAACGACCAACTGGCCAAGGAAGCCGGTCTTGACGTTGCGAACGGCATCCTCGTCAACGAATTCGCCCGAACCTCGGACACGTCGATCTTTGCCGCCGGCGATTGCGCCGTGCAGCCCTGGCAGGATGGGCGGATAAGACTCGAATCGGTGCAGAACGCCGTCGACCAGGCTGAAGCCGCCGCTGCGGTCATCGTCGGCGGTGACGCGCCCTATGACCCGAAGCCGTGGTTCTGGTCCGATCAGTATGACGTGAAGCTGCAGATCGCCGGCTTCAACCTCGGCTACGACGAAACCCTTTTGCGCCGCGGCGCCCGCGAAGGCGCGCATTCCGTCTGGTACTTCAGGAACGGCCAGTTCATCGCCGTCGACGCGATCAATGACGCAAAGGCCTATGTGACGGGCAAGAAGCTGCTGGAAACAGGAATCAATCCCGACAAGGCCGTGCTGGCAGACGCCGCCGCCGATCTCAAGCAGTTGCTGGCTTAAGATCACAGCATTGTTTTCTTCCCGGGTGGAAGCCGAAAAAGCGCTTGCTTCACCTGCCGAATGACTCTATCAGGGCTCCCACCGGAGAGGTGGCCGAGTGGTCGAAGGCGCTCCCCTGCTAAGGGAGTATACGTCAAAAGCGTATCGAGGGTTCGAATCCCTTCCTCTCCGCCACGAAACTTTTGTCCGACCCGGAGACATAGGTAACGATCTTACCTAAGTGTAGTGCATCCCGATTTTTGGCACAGAAATTGGTAGCAGCTCTCCGTTAGGAGGACTGATGAGCACGGAATTCGGCGCGAAGCCGATGCGTCTTGAACCTCAGCCCCTGCATTCGCCAGCCCCGTTCCACGGGTCCGGAGCACATGTGGCGTCACATTGTCCCCCAGCTTTGCTCGGCACGAACCGCGCGAAAAGCCTTGTATGGTTTGATCACCTTGGCGCCGTAGTCGTTGATGACATGCAGCGCGGGCATCGGCTTGTAAATCTTCTTGTCCGCCCCCGCGTCAGTAGCGCAGGAAGGTCACAAGTCGGGGAGGGATTGCTCCCGGTGGCTTGCAGACGCGCTCCCCTAGACGTCCGGGAGAACAAAACCCGGTGACGT
>NZ_JABEPH010000658.1:0-1388 GCF_013004495.1 Rhizobium sp. SEMIA 4085 | reverse complement strand
CCGATGGGCCTGGATGTATGTATGAGAGCCTGCAGAAGCTGAAGGTGAATAGGTCGGCCCACCAGCCCCGTGCCCAGCTGAACAAAACCCGCGCGGATGCCTGGAAGAGCCTTTAGGAGAGGATTGGCCAAGCAAGCTCAATTCGGTTTCCCGGGAGTTGAAAACAAGACATTTCCAGCGATGGAGCAATGGCCACATGACTACGGCAGATGCTTTCTCCAATCACTACGTGCATTTTACAAGGACCAGGATTACTTCGAGGCAAATCTCGGCCTGCTCAAAAACAGCGGTGATGGTGGTCTGGGGTGAGAATGACTTTATATCAAGAAAGAAATGGGAATCGAGCTTGCCGAAAGGGGTCAATGCGGAATTCTCGCTCCCTCGCGGCGTCGGACACTACTCAAGACCCGGAGCGGACAATCGACAAGGTCCGCGCGTCATTGCGGTGAGTGCGCAATGCCACCATAGTTGCCGCACGTCGCGCGGAACCGTGGCAATGCCCAGTCGATGAATGTGCGCACCTTCAAGGCAAGAAGCCCTTGGCGCGAATAGACGATATGGATCGGCCTCGGCCCGCTATCGTAGCCTTTCAGGATCGGCACAAGCGCGCCAGCGGATAATTCGTCGGGAATCTGGTAGTCGAAGAGGCGGGCGATTCCGACGCCGCCTAACGCCGCGGCAACACAGTTGGCTGCGGTGTTGACCTCGATGCGGCTTCGCGGCACCGCTTCGATTGGTTTGCCCTCAACTTCGAATCCCCAGAAGAATGACCGGTTGCTGAACATGATGCCCTCGTGGTTCGGCAAATCGGTGGGATGTTGAGGAACGCCATGCCGCTCCAGATAGGCTGGGCTGGCACATGTCAGCAGGCGAAATTCGCCGGCCTTAACCGCATACAGCGAACTGTCGGCGAGTTCGCCTAGCCGAATGGCAACGTCCACCTGCTCATTCACAAGGTGAACTGAACGGTCGAGCGACAGAAGGTTCAACGTCACCTCCGGGTGCTCTTTCATGAAGTCCAGCGCGATAGGCAACACGTACCGACTTCCGAACTCCACTGGCATTGTGATCGTGAGGATTCCACGCGGCGTTTGATATTCGCCGGAGGCTCGGCGTTCAACCTCTTCGAGGTCTGCCATGATCTTGCGTGCGGCTTCGACATAGTCGCGCCCGGCGTCGGTAAGCTGCAGATTGCGACTTGTTCGGATGATGAGACTTGCGCCGAGGTGCCGTTCAAGATCGGCGACCTTGCGGCTGACGCTGGGCAGGGGAGCATTCAGCCTGCGGCTGCCAGCCGACAAGCTGCCGGCGTCGATGACCGCAAGCAGTACCCGCATCGCATCAAATCGATCCATAGGGCCCAACGACTGGAATGACCTTTCAAAGGT
>NZ_JABEPH010000657.1:0-1418 GCF_013004495.1 Rhizobium sp. SEMIA 4085 | reverse complement strand
GCTGTGGCCGGTGCCGAGACCGTCGTCACGATGCTGCCGCAAGGTACACACGTGCTGACGGCCTGGCCGGACATTCTCGCTTCCATTCCCGCCGGAACGCTGGTGATCGATTGCTCGACCCTCGACGTCGAAAGCGCGCGCAAGGCCCATGCGATGGCCAAGGCAGCAGGTTGTCTTTCGCTCGACGCCCCCGTCTCCGGCGGAACGGGCGGGGCTGCGGCGGGAACGCTGACTTTCATGGCGGGTGGCTCGCAGGAGAGTTTCGCCAAGGCCAAGCCGATCCTTGAAGCCATGGGCAAGAAGATCGTTCACTGTGGTGAAGCGGGCGCTGGGCAGGCGGCCAAGATCTGCAACAATATGATCCTCGGGATTTCGATGATCGGCGTCTGCGAGGCTTTCGTGCTGGCTGAAAAACTCGGCCTTTCACACCAAGCGCTTTTTGATGTTGCATCGACATCGTCCGGTCAGTGCTGGTCCATCAATAGCTATTGCCCGGTGCCGGGACCGGTTCCGACCTCGCCGGCCAACAATGCCTACAAGCCGGGCTTTGCCGCTGCCTTGATGCTGAAGGATCTGCGCCTTTCGCAGGAGGCGGCACTGTTGAGCGGCGCATCGACTCCGCTTGGTGCCGAAGCCGCGCAGCTTTACGCGCTCTTCGAAAAGCAGGGCAATGGCGGAAGGGACTTTTCCGCCATCATCGAGATGTTTCGCAGCAAGGTCTGATCATTTCGCGACGAGCGAAAGATGAAGCTTGCTTGTCTCGCCGAGAAGGATGTCGATCTCGCCCGGCGAACTAAGTTCGATCGCGCCACAGAGGGTACCTGTCGTAATCAGCGCGCCTGCTTTCAGCGAGCTTTCCGGCCGCAACCTGTCATTGGCGTAGCCGACAAGCCAGGTGAGCACGTCGCCCGTCGGATGCTGTGCGGGGGCATCGTAGACCGGCTGGCCGTTGAAGGTGACTTTCATTGGCGTTCCGGTCGCTGTGTCGATGAGTGTTTTCGGCACGGGCGGACCAAGCACATAGCCGCTATTGCCGAGGCGATCGGCAAGGAAAAGCAAAAAGGAAGCCCTGCCGCCTTCTTGAATGGCGGAAACCAGGAGTTCTGCGCCGAGATGGACGGTCGCAACTGCATCGGCGACTTCGGCCCGGCTGTAGCCGCTATCGCGGATGGGCAGATCCGTGCCGAGCCGAATGGCAATCTCCGCTTCAAATTTCATGCCTTCCGCCCAGGGAATTTCGGCGCCGGAAAGGGCTTCGATATAGGGATGAAGCGGCGCAGCCACAGCCTGGTCATCCGGCGAGGTCGCCACTTTCCACGCATTGCTGGTAATGCCTTGCCCGGCGGCGAGGAAATTCTGCGCGTCCATGGCGTGGCGCAGGTCGGTCGGAAGTGCGAAATCGGCAGTCGGCACTTGCT
>NZ_JABEPH010000656.1:0-1421 GCF_013004495.1 Rhizobium sp. SEMIA 4085 | reverse complement strand
ACACTACCCCGTTCGGCTTTAGCTCTCGCAGTAGCAATTGTTCCGTCGGCGGTTGATACTCGCTTGCACCTGCATGGGGCGGGGTAGGGATCAAAGCCGCACGATGCTTCCGGAAATCAAACTGCAGGGGGACGCCGATGTCGCCGCGCTGTCATCACTGCTTCGCGGCACGCTTCTTTCGGTTGCTTATGCTGACGGTGAGGGTGGTATAGGATTGACGGCGACCGGCGCCATGTGAGTTCATGGCGAACCGCGATTTGCAAGCGGCGAGAGGCCAGAATTTCGGCGGGTGTTCGATAGCCGCAGCCATCGCATTTGCGCGGCGCTGCGTTGAACTGGTTGCAAATCTCCTTCAAGTCGCGGTCGGTGATCGACTGCGGATACATCTCTCTCGAAACCCATTTCCTGGCCCGCCTGTTGATGTTTTCGACGGTGCCCTTTTGCCAAGGCGACTGTGGATCGCAGAGCCGTGTTGGGGTTCCGATGCTGGCTTGAAGGTAGGGCTATCAGTGAACTCGGTGCCACGGTCGGATGTGATTGAACGGCGGGCGAGTTGGAGGCGGGAAGGAGAGCTCGAGGCCCGCGTGCGGGCCTCCCCTCAATCGGTTCGGCTGACTCTCGCGCTCGGCTGAGCCAGGAAAGGCTTGAAGGCTGCGGCGATCTTCGCAAGAAATCCCTTGCTGAACGATCCTAACACCTCTGCATTCGGATCATAGTAGAAGGACTGTTCGGCTATGTCGTGATTGAATTCAGAGACGGTAATCCATGCATCTTTCCACTCACGGATTCCAGCGCGGCGGCATTCGAGCTGCGGAATCTCCAATGCGGTTTGATCGGAGTGGGGCGGGGTGCCTGAGATAGCCAGTAGGATCAGGTTTGTCTGATTGCCTTTCGGGATTGCCAGAACCATGCAAACCGGGCGTGCCTTCCGTCCCTCGGTTTCTCCCTTGTCGCGCTGCCATGTCCAGAGATAAGGGTAGCGGATGATCGAACCATTGGCCGGAGAATCAGCCATTGTTCTCGCTTCCTTCCTGTATCAGCCGGTCCAGTTCGGGGCCGATCATTGCTGCCAGTTCAGGGGGGGCTTCATTGGGGCCATAAGCTCTGCGCGGATCGCCTTTTTGTTTCATGGCCTCGAAATCGTCGTAAGTCATGAGGACATAGCGGGCCTTGCGATGTTGAGTAATGGCGACCGGCTGGCGATCTGCCGCCATAGTCACGGTCTTGATATCGCGCAGCAGGTCTACGGTTGAGAATTTTTCCATCGTGACGCTCCTTCAAATTATGCGAATTATACGAATTATTTGACTATTTTACAACGGTAAGGCTCGGACACAAATACAATTGTCAAAGCTGATTAGGGCTGCGACTTGGTCAGCCAGTTAGAGATGCGACACTGGCTCTGTCGGTCAGCCCCCGAT
>NZ_JABEPH010000655.1:0-1426 GCF_013004495.1 Rhizobium sp. SEMIA 4085 | reverse complement strand
TTCTGGAAGGCTCCATTGTGATGCAGGTGAAAGGGGAAAAAGAAGTCACCTTGTCGCCAGGGGAGACTTACTATGAAGGCCCTTCCGACATTCACTTGGTCAGTCGCAACGCGAGCACGTCCAAACCGGCGAAATTTATCGTTGTGCTGCTGAAGAACAAGGATGCTCCGGTCGTCATGCCGGTGAAGTAATATTTCCGTACGGACGGCACGCCCAGCGGAATTCGAGGACTCCTTCGACCGGCTTAAGCCCGCCGAGCCGAAGGGGTGCTTGCTCGCCGCGTGGGAATACTACCGCGCCACCGCGTGGGTTTACCCGAATGGCGGCTTGTCGCCCAGAAAGACTCTTCCTTATGCCGCAGACGGCTTCGACGTCGGCGTGCACGTCAACACGGGCTGCAACAATGTCCTTCCGATGGAGTTCGCATGGATATTAGGCCGCGATCTGTATGCCTTCCGGACCAGGTGTCCTGGCTTGCCGCCGCAGAGGGGAAGCCGGACGCATTGCATCGCGCGGAGCGACTGGGTATCGACGCCGAAGGTGGAGGCGCACCACGGGATCCGCATCGACCTCAGCTACTACTATTGGCCCGGATCGCGAATATAGAACCGTCCCGAGCCGGTCGAAGCCGATGATCGCTCCCCGTATTCACACTCCAGTTTCAGGTCGAACGGTGCTCGTAGGTATACGGCGAGACCCGGGCGCCATTCGAGTATCGCCTGGGCCTCGGGTCGCCACGTATCCGGGATTGGCGGCTCTGCAGAAGCGAGGGCTGGCAGCTCGAGGATGGAGCCAATTCTCTAACCGACCAAAGGAAAGGCGTTCTTTGGCGGCCGCCGGTATTTATCGCATCGTCACTTAATCGCAAGATAGCACAATTAACGAGTGCGGCCGGAACGCAGCTATCAAAGGCGGTCGCCGGAATTGCCCGCGCAACTCAATCGTGCCTATGCTGGAGCGGTTCATCGCGACTGATCGGGGATTCGCCAAGGCTCGCCGCACCTCGATCTAAATTGAAGCTGCGGATCGCTGTGGTTCGCCTCGACATGGATGAGGGCGCTCTCCACCTTGTCATCACGGATAATCCCGGGTCTGTCGGCTTGCAGATGAAGAAGATGACAACCGCGCCGTTCAAGGGCGGTACCCAAGGTCGGGGTGGTGCGGGGTTTCAGCGATGCTTCGGCCACATGCCCTTCGGATGCATCGATCCCTCATATACATTTGATGTACACCTCCTAGACCACGGTATGATTTACGCCTCCATTGCGAACGGAGATAACGAACGACATCAGGACAGTCATGAGGAGGTGACATGAAAGAGGCCGCCTCCACCGATAGAACGGATCACTGAGATGCAGGTGATGATCGAGGGACAGTCACGCTTCCAGCCTTTCGGCTTACCTTATTGGGGTTTCATACATCTCAA
>NZ_JABEPH010000065.1:0-20907 GCF_013004495.1 Rhizobium sp. SEMIA 4085 | reverse complement strand
GGTCTACACGATGCTGGCCCACGCCGCGGGCCGCCTGAGCTAACGGAAGCAAAGCTGACGATCGCTACAGAAGGGTCGCCGAAAGGCGGCCCTTTTCATGTGCTTTTTAGCAGACGGGGCGGACCGTTCCGTAGCAAAGCGGATAACGGATCGTCCAACCACACCCTGGCCTGATGACTGAGTGTGATGGCCATGGAAGGAGAGATCTATGCGCGTCCAACGTGGCATCTTTGTCGCCGCCGCGATCACAACCAGCATGGCGGAGGCAGGGAGCCAATCGTCGAACACAAGCTCTAACAGGTCATCCAACAGCGGCGTCGTGCGCGAGCGGATTGTCGATACCTACTGCGAAGACGGCTTTTGCCAGCGCTATGTCCGCCACCGGGTATATCGCGACGACTGGCCGAGTGGCCGCGAACGGCGCCGCTATCGCGACCCCTATTATGACGATGATGACGATTGAGATCACTGCAGGGTCGAACCCATCCGTTCGATCCAGCGTATCTTCGACAGCATTTCACGGACGCAATGTGCAAGGATTCCGGGCCGCCGATCGGTGATTCAAATGCTGGATAGATGGGGGAGGCGAAGCCCGACACCTTTTGGCAATTCTTGCCAATAAGCTGCGCCGTCTCGTCACGGTTTCCAGGCGAGCACATCCATGCTTCCGAGGCGAAGATCGATGGCGCTCGGCAAGAATAATCCGCAATCTTCACCAGTTCGGCGAACTCATCTCCAGCTTTGAAAAGATCAATGGGTGGAGAATATGTCGCCCCAAGCAGCGACATATGATGGAGAGGTCGACTACGACATGGAGCGTCTTCGCCGAACCGAAGGCTAATCGGGCGGCCCAGAAAACCGGCTCGGTCAGATCGATCGCAGCGTCCAATCGACGATTTCGCCAGTCACCGCTGCAACTGCGCGGTCGAGCGCCTTGACGTAACCCTGGCTCGATCCGCCGGCGGCGGGAACGGCCGCGCGAAAAACCTTCTGGGCGCGGACCGTACCATTGCGATCATTGACGATATTCGCGGAAATTTCGACGACCGCCTGGCCGCCGGCGCTGTTGTCAATCTCGAAGGAGCGGATGTCGGTCACGACCTGGTAGTCGATCGCAAGGCCCTGCCCCGGCTTGCCGACGCCACCGAGCTTGCCGGAGTTTTCGAAGGCCTCGACCAGCTTCGACTGCACGATGCGGGGCAGCCTGTCGCTCCATTGCGAACGCGACAGATACTGGATTTCGGAGGGCGAAACGCGAACAACGATCTGTTCGCTGTCCAGCGCCTTGAGCGCCGTCGGCGCCGGCACGAGGATCTGGCGGCGCTTGGCAGCCGGGCCATCGACGCTGACGGAGGCGGAAAGATCAAAGGTATCGTTCTTGGCCGCCGTGCCGCAACCGGTCACTGCCAGTGCCATAAGCGGCAAAAGGAACGCCGTCCTTGCCAGCAATGAACGGCGCGCCAACACATGCGATACGGCCATATTTTATTACCCCTACTTCTCAAATATCCATGTCAACGGCGCGTCCGGCCGTCATATTGTTTCACCGTATCGCCACCAAAAATCAGCCGCTGCGGATTCTGATCGAAATTGCTGATCGCACCGTTGAGATTCTGCATGGTCTGGCGGGCATCGTCGACGAGCGACTGCACGTCGCGCAAGCCGCCGCTCGAGAATCGCTGCAGATTGTCCGCGATCGGACCGATCCGGGCGTTGAGGTTATCCGCCATCTTCTTGAAAGATTCGAGCGTCGCGCGCGCTTCGGCAAAGAGCGACTGCGAATTGTCGGTGCCGAACAGCGCGTCGAGCTTGATCAGGATGCCATCGACGCGGGTCGAAGCCGAGTTCAGTTTGTTGGCCATCTGCGAGACGTCCTGGATCGTCTGGTCGATATCCTTCTGGCGCGCCGAAACCGTATTTGCGACGTCCCGAATGGAGGCGACCGCGACGCGCGCATCCTTCGTCGCCTGCGCAATATCGTCGACCGACCCCTTCACCTTGGCGGGATCGATCTGCGCCACCAGCGTGTCGACGCGATCGAGCGTCGTCTGCGCCTTCTTGCCGAAATCGTTGAATGTCGTCGCCGTGTCGTTGAATCTCTGGATCGCACCCTTCAGGTCGCCGGAGGCATTCGCGATATCGCGGCTCACCTTTTCGGCATTGCTGAGGATCGTATCGACCTTCTTCGCATCCACCGCACGCACCAGCGCCTCGACGGCCTCCAGCGTAGAATCGACCTTGCCAGAAACGTTGCGCACTGTTTCGGAAAGCTGGCCGACGCTCTGTAGGAAGGAATCGATGTTGCCGGAGTTCTTCGCCAGCGCGTCGGAGAATGTCTCGGCATTCTGCAGCGTCTTCGTCAGCGGTCCGCGCGCGTCGCGGACAAAACCCTGAACCTCTCCCACCGCATCGTTCGCCCGGTCGAGGATCCTGTCGGCCGTCGCCAGGAGGTTCGTCACGCTCGATTGATCCGCGACGATGACGGCGCGCTTGCCGGTCTCGATGGCCTTCTGCAGTATATTCTCCTCACCCACCTTGCCGCCCGAAAGCTCGATATAGGCCGCGCCCGTCAGGCCCTGGATTTCAAGGATGGCCCTGGTGGAAGGATAGATCGGCGCATCGACGCGCACCTCGGTGAAAGCCAGCGAATATTGCGGGTCGTCGGCATCGATCGACAGCGACGTCACCGAACCCACCTGGATGCCGTTGAAACGCACCGGCGACCCGACGCTGAGACCGTTTGCCGATCCGGGAATGCGCACGACGAGTTCCGCCATTGGACCGCTGCGTCCGTACTCGGCCATCCAGTAGACGAAGCCGAATGCGGCTGCGATCACCAGAACAGTGAAAAAGCCGACAATCGTGTAGTTCGCTTTGGTTTCCATCTTTTCCGGTCACTTCCCGCGGCTGTTGCCAGTGCTTTCGGCACGGCTGGCAGCCTTTTCTTCTTGCGGCACGATCGAGCGCGCGCGCTTGCCCTTGAAATAGGCCTGAACCCACGGATCGTCATAGGCCAGCATGTCGTCGATCGTTCCCTCAACCATTACTCGCTTGTGTCCAAGCACGGCAATACGGTCGCAGACGGAAAACAGGCTGTCTAGGTCGTGGGTTACCATGTAGACCGTCAGCCCCAGTGTATCGCGCAGCCGGGCGATCAGTTCATCGAATTCCGCAGCCCCGATCGGGTCGAGGCCCGATGTCGGCTCGTCCAGGAACACCAGTTCCGGATCGAGCGCCAAGGCCCGCGCAAGGGCAGCGCGCTTGATCATGCCACCGGAAAGCTCGGAGGGATACTTGTCCGCCGCATCGGCAGCAAGACCCACAAGCCGGATCTTCAGCTGCGCCAACTCGTCCATGAGCGATTTCGGCAGATCCAGATATTCGCGCATCGGCACCTGTATATTCTCCCTCAACGTCAGCGAGGAAAACAGCGCGCCCTGCTGGAAAAGCACTCCGAGCCGCATGTCGAGCGCGTTGCGCTGGTTTTCATCGAGCTTATCGACATTCTGCCCCAGGATCTCGATCGTGCCGGAGCGGCGCGGCAAAAGGCGCAAGATGGTCCGCATCAGCACCGATTTGCCGGTACCCGATGCCCCGACGAAGCCTAGGATCTCGCCGCGGTAGATATTCAGGTTGAGCTTATCGAGCACAATCTTCGGGCCGAAGCCGACGGTCACGTCCCGCGCCGAAAGCACGATGTCCCGCTCCTTCTTCTCACCCTGATCTGACTGCTGCCCGTCCACGCTGAACCCTTAAAAATTGATGGCCGCATAGAACATGGCGAACAGCCCGTCCATGAGGATGACGACGAAAATCGACTTCACCACGGAAGCCGTCACGTGTTGGCCGAGCGATTCGGCGCTGCCTCCGACCTTAAGACCTTCCACTGCCGCGACAATACCGATGACGAGCGCCATGAACGGCGCCTTGATCATGCCGGAGAGCACCGTCGACAGCGTGATCGCCTCGTGCAGGCGCGACAGGAAGGTTGCGAAAGTGATGCCGGAATAGGCCCAGGCGACCGCAGCCGCGCCGAACAGCGAGGCGAAGTTCGCCAGCACCGTCAGAAGCGGCAGCGCCACCGTCAGTGCCACAAGCCGCGGGAAGATCAGCACGCCCACCGGATTGAGGCCCATGACCTTCAGCGCGTCGACTTCCTCACGCATCTTCATCGAGCCGATTTCGGCCGTGATCGCGCTGCCCGAACGACCGGCGATCATGATCGCCGTCAGGAGCACGCCGATTTCGCGGAGCTGCAGGATGCCGACGAGGTCAACGACAAAGACTTCGGCCCCGAAATAGCGGAGCTGGAAGGCGCCCTGCTGCGCGATGATCGCGCCGATCAGGAACGACATCAAAAGGATGATCGGAACGGCGCGCACGCCCATGTGGTCGATCTGGTTGACGATCGATGCCGGAGAAACGCCGCTGCCACGCCCGAACTTCATCTGCGCACCGCGCACCGCCGAGCCCAGGATATACATCGCGGCGGTGAGGTCATTCCAGAGGTCCATGGTCATCTTGCCGACCGGCGCGAAGATGCGCTCGGCAACGCCGCTTTTCATCGCAGCCTCAGTCACTTCCTCCTCCGGTTTCTCGGAGAATTCCTCGATCATCTCGTCGATGTGTGGATTGGTGCCTTCAAAACGAACCTGCCGCCCGGCCGCTTTTTCCTGCAGCTTGAGCCGGCAAAGCAGCCAGACACCGGCCGTGTCAATATCCGTGACGCGCGACAGGTCGAGCGTCAGATCACCTTTAGCGCGGGTAACCTTCTCGAGGTCGTGGAGGACGAGGTGGATGTTGGCGCTGCGCCAATTGCCTTCGAGATGAACGCGGCGTCCTCCACCATCGGCTTGGTCGTCCACGTGCAGTGAGGCGGCTTTGCGGGTGTCGGGCTTCAAAATGCTTGTGTCTTTCAAGGCTTGCGGCGACATTGCCGACTCGCGAACAAATCGCTCACGCCCGGCGCGTCAATATACCGAAGACACATAGAATTTCCATGCTCGCAGGATTGCAATTATGCCACGCTCGCTCGAAATCCAGATGAATTCCTTCCCCATTGCGGGCACTTTCACGATTGCGCGTGGTGCAAAGACATCTGCGGACGTCATCACCTGCATTCTGACGGAAAACGGCAGGCGCGGCTGGGGCGAATGCGTCCCCTACCGACGATATGGCGAGACGATGGAAAGCGTCGCCGCGCAGATCGAATCCGCCCGGCCGCTGATCGAGCAAGGCATTTCAGGCGAAGAGCTGCTTTCGGCCTTGCCGCCCGGCGCAGCGAGGAATGCCGTCGATTGCGCCATATGGGACCTCGAAGCCAAGCTCGGCGGAAAGAGCGTTGCCGAACGCATTGGGCTTGCGTCCGCAAAGCCGCTCACGACCGCTTACACGATCTCGCTCGACGAACCGGAGGTCATGACAGCGCAAGCGCGCAAATATTCTGCAAGGGCGCTACTCAAGGTCAAGGTTGGCACGGGCGACGATGAAAGCCGAATACGCGCCGTGCGCCAAGCCGCGCCTGACAGCACCATCATCCTCGATGCCAACGAGGGCTGGCCCGAGGAAACGCTGGAACATCACTTGCGCATCGCCTCCGAGATGAATATCGCCCTCGTCGAGCAGCCGCTGCCCGCCGGCCGGGACGAAATGCTTGCCGGCATCGCGCGCCCTGTCCTCGTCTGTGCCGACGAGAGCGTCCATCATACCGGCGATCTTGCAAGCCTGCGCGACCGCTACGACGCGATCAACATCAAGCTCGATAAGACTGGCGGCCTGACGGAGGCAATCGTCATGAAACGGGAAGCTCAGCGCCTCGGCTTCCAGATCATGCTCGGCTGCATGGTGGGCACATCGCTGGCAATGGCGCCCGCCGTACTCTTGGCGCAGGACGCAGAATTCGTCGATCTCGACGGTCCGCTGCTTCTTGCCCGCGACCGGGAAGGCGGCCTGCGCTACACCGCTTCCCTTGTCTGGCCGCCCGAGACCAGCCTTTGGGGCTGAAGGTAGTAGGCGACGAAGACTAGAGACATCCCCACCACCGCGACGAGTGCCATGACGTAGAAGCTTGCGAGGCCGAGCCAGGCATAGATGTAGCCGGAGGCGAGCGTCATCAGCCCCATGAACATGCCGTTATAGAAGAAATAGGCGCCCTGGGCCGACGATTCCTGCGTCTCCTGTACCGTTGCCACAATTCGCCTCTGCACGCCGGTATGCACGAAGGCAAAGCTGCAGGCATGGAAACACTGCAGCACGAAGAATCCAACGAATCCCCAGTGCATCGGGAAAAGGATCCAGCGGCAGATGCAGACCGCGCAGCCGATACGGATCAGCGTCCAGGCGTTGAAGCGGCGGTTCAAATGTTTCGAGACGAAGAACACCATGACTTCGGAAGCAACGCCCGCACTCCAGAGAATACCGACCTCCGTTCCCGAAAAGCCGAGGTGATGCCAATAAATCGACGCGAAGGCATAAAGAAGCGCGTGGCTCGACTGCTGGATCGCCACGCCCCAAAACAGCACCAGCAGATGCGGCTGCCGCAGCGAACTGCCGGTGGCAGCCGGTATGTCGACCGGCGTGCCGCGCCGGCGCGTCGGCCCGATGCGCGGACAGTAGATCGCCATCAGCACCGTCGTGACGAAACCGAAAATCATTACCGGCAGCACCATCGAGCCACCCCAATAGCCGATCATCTCGCCGCCGATCAGGGTCGAGGCGATGAAGGCGATCGAGCCCCAGACGCGCATCGATCCGTAGTCGAGTCCCCATCGGCGAACGCCGGAAATGACGATCGATTCGACGACCGGCAGATAGGGCGCAAACGTCGCCCCCTGCATGCTGAAAACGATCAGGACCGGCCAGAAATTTGTCGTCCAGCAGAGCGCGACCGCCGTCAGCAGCGACAGTCCGCCGGACCACAACAACACGTCGGCGCGCTCCTTCATTCGGTCGGCGTACATGGCGATGATCGGCGCAACGAGGACGCGCGCCACCATCGGCACCGCCAGGATGATGCCGATTTCATGATCGGTGAATTCGTGGAACGCGAGCCAGACGGGAAAGAATGGAAGAACGACACCGTTGACAGTCAGCGGAGCGCAATAGGACAGGGCGCTGAGCAGCCGGAAGCGCGGCGGCGCCCCCTCGCCTGCCGAGGCATTCTGGGCGGGAATCATCGGTGGACCTGCAGGAAACTAGACGTTGCCTAGCACATCAACCCAAGGGCGACTATGGCCAGAAATAGCCTTTCTTAAACGTTTCAAGAAAAGGCTTGTCCCCTTCCGCTCACAATCCATCGTAATTTAAAGCCATTAACGTTTGGGGTCGCGCAGAGCGTCGTGGATTTTGAGCCAAGCGTCATGCGGCAGTCACCGTTAGCTGCTTCGGTCGTCCTTCCAAAAAAGAAAGGTATACCTTTGCGCCCATACAAGATTCGCCGCCTCGACCGGAATGATGCGTCGTCTTTTAGGGAAATTCGCCTGGAGGCTCTCGCGAACCATCCAGAGGCATTTGGCGCGTCATGGGAAGAAGAGCAGAGCCAATCGGAGGCCCATTTCGCTGATAGGCTCGAGAACGGTCTTGTGATCGGAGGGCTCTTCGATGACGGAATGCTGGCCGGAACGATTGGTGTGTCGAAATCCAAGGGCATCAAGACGCAACATATTGGATCGATCTGGGGCATGTATGTCCGCCAAACGTTGCGGGGCACAGGGCTCTCACGCTTACTGCTGAGTGCTGCCGTCGACGAAGTTGGCACGCTTTTACGCTCGCTCCGGCTCAGCGTCGTGTCGTCCAACGTTCCGGCCATCCGGCTTTACAAATCCGTAGGTTTTGAAGAATGGGCCGTCGAGGTCGAAGCTCTAAAGGTGGGCGAAACTTATTATGATGAAATTCTCATGCGGCTGGAACTAGGCCCGCGTTAGTCGACGCAGTATTCACAACAGAAAATCAGGCGGCCTGCGGCTCGAGTTCGCTGTCGCGGTGCTCGATCGCCAGCGGGATGGCTTGAGCGTCGGCTATCGTGCTCCAGGTGATGAGCTCGAACGTGCCGTCCTCATGCTCGGCGATCGCCGTACAGCTCTCCACCCAGTCACCGGTGTTGATATAGCGCACGCCGTCCATGTCCTCGATCACGGCATGGTGGATATGGCCGCAGATGACGCCGTCGGCGCCATGCTTGCGGGCTTCGTCGGCCACGACGCGCTGGAACTCGCCGATGAAATTGACGGCATGCTTCACCTGTAGCTTTGCCCAGGCGGAGAAAGACCAATAGGGCATGCCCATGCGGCGGCGGATCGCGGCCAGAACGACGTTGATCTTGATGGCCGTGTCGTAGGCCCAGTCCCCGAGATAGGCGAGCAGGCGGGCATTGCGGACGACGACATCGAATTCGTCTCCATGCAGGATCAGGTACTTCTTGCCGTCCGCCCCGTCATGCATCACGCGCTCGGCGACTTCGATGCCGCCGAAATGCATGCCGGGGAAGTCGCGCAGGAATTCGTCGTGATTGCCAGGGATATAGACGACCCGCGTGCCCTTGCGCGCCTTGCGCAGCAGCTTCTGCACGACGTCGTTGCAGACCTGCGGCCAGTACCAGCTGCGCTTCAGTCGCCAGCCGTCGACGATGTCGCCGACGAGGAATATCGTATCGGCGTCGTGGTAGCGGAGAAAATCGAGGAGGAAGTCCGCCTTCGCCGCCTTCGAGCCGAGATGCACATCGGAAATGAACAGAGTACGGAAGTGTCGAGTATCCATATTGTCTTTCACAAGCAATTGCCTGCGTCCTATCGTTCATCTCGCCTTCCAAAATCAGACTCGTGTTTCAGGAAGATGACAGATGTGCGAATTGGCACATCGCAGCGCTCACGAGATTTCCGCCCGGATGCGAATTTCTGACTGTCCCTGCCAGCCGATTGTTGTATGGAGAAGTCTTCAAAAGATGTGAGTGCGGCAGCGGAGACGGCAATGGATCATCAGGAAAAATCCAAGACGGAGAAGAACGAGACGGGCGGAAACCTCGACGAACAGGCGCTTTTCTTCCATCGTTATCCCCGTCCCGGCAAACTTGAAATCCAGGCGATCAAGCCGCTCGGCAACCAGCGCGACCTGGCACTCGCCTATTCGCCCGGCGTCGCAGCACCTTGCCTTGCGATCCGTGACAATCCGGAGACGGCGGCCGATTATACCTCGCGCGCCAATCTCGTCGCCGTCATCTCCAACGGCACAGCGGTTCTCGGCCTCGGTAATATCGGCCCGCTCGCCTCCAAGCCCGTCATGGAAGGCAAGGCCGTTCTCTTCAAGAAATTTGCAGGCATCGACGTCTTCGACGTCGAAATCGAGGCCCCCACTGTCGACCAGATGGTCTCCACCATCGCCTCGCTAGAGCCGACATTCGGCGGCATCAATCTCGAGGACATCAAGGCGCCGGAATGCTTCGAGGTCGAGCGCCAGCTTCGCGGCAAGATGAAGATCCCGGTCTTCCATGACGACCAGCACGGCACGGCCATCATCGTCGCCGCCGCGATCCTTAACGGACTGGAACTTGCCGGCAAGAAGATCGAGGATGTGAAGATCGTCGCCTCCGGCGCGGGTGCCGCAGCACTCGCCTGCCTCAACCTCCTGGTGACGCTCGGCGCGAAGCGCGAAAACATCTGGGTCCACGATATCGAAGGCCTCGTCTATGAAGGCCGCACCGAGCTGATGGACGAATGGAAGGCTGTCTATGCGCAGAAAAGTAAGATGCGTACGCTCGCCGACAATATCGGCGGCGCCGATGTTTTCCTTGGCCTTTCGGCTGCCGGCGTCCTGAAGCCCGACCTCCTGTCACAGATGGCGGACAAGCCGCTCATCATGGCTCTCGCCAATCCGACTCCTGAAATCATGCCGGACCTCGCGCGTGCCGCCCGCCCGGACGCAATGATCTGCACCGGCCGCTCGGACTTCCCGAACCAGGTGAATAACGTCCTCTGCTTCCCCTATATCTTCCGCGGCGCGCTCGATTGCGGCGCCACCGCCATCAACGAAGAAATGAAGATGGCGGCCGTCGAGGCCATCGCGGGGCTTGCCCGCGAGGAAGTGTCGGACGTCGCGGCGCGCGCGTATTCCGGCGAGACGCCTGTCTTCGGTCCGAATTACCTCATTCCTTCGCCCTTCGATCCGCGTCTCATCCTGCGCATCGCGCCGGCTGTCGCCAAGGCCGCCGCCGAGACGGGCGTCGCGTCGCGGCCGATTGCCGATTTCGACGCCTATCTCGATCAGTTGAACCGCTTCGTTTGGCGTTCGGGCTTCGTCATGAAGCCGATCTTTACCAGCGCCAAGCTTTCCGAGAAGAAACGTGTCATCTTCGCGGAGGGAGAAGACGAGCGCGTCCTGCGCGCGGCTCAGGTTCTGCTGGAGGAAAAGACCGGCGAGCCGATTCTGATCGGCCGCCCCTCGGTCATCGAGGCTCGCCTCAAGCGGTTCGGCATCCGCATTCGCCCAAACATCGATTTCGCCGTGGTGAATCCCGAAGACGATCCGCGCTACCGCGACTATGTCGAAGACTACTTCGCCCTCGTCGGCCGCGCCGGCATCAATCCGGAAGCCGCCCGCACGATCGTGCGCACCAACAACACGGTTATTGGCGCCTTGTCGGTGAAACGCGGCGAGGCGGATGCCCTCATCTGCGGCGTGGAAGGCCGCTTCGACCGCCACCTGAAAGACGTCGGCCAAATCATCGGCAAGCGACCAGGTGCCTGCACCTTCGCCGGTCTCAGCCTTTTGATCACCCAGAAAGGACCGGTCTTCTTCGCCGATACCTTCGTGAACTACAATCCGACACATGAGGAAATCGCCGAGATCGCCGTTCTCGCAGCCCAGGAGGTTCGCCGCTTCGGCATCACGCCGAAGGCCGCGCTGATCTGCCATTCGAATTTCGGCTCCCGAAACTCCGAGAGCGCACGCAAGATGCGCGATGCCCTGCAGCTCGTGCGCGAACAAGCCCCCGATCTGGAGGTCGATGGTGAAATGCAAGCCGGTTCTGCACTGTCGGAAGCGCTGCGCAAGCGCGCCATGCCGGATAGTTCGCTTGCCGGCGAAGCCAACTTATTGCTCTTCCCGAACCTCGATGCCGCAAACATCTCGCTCGGCCTCGTCCGCACCATGATGGATGCGCTCCATGTCGGCCCGATTCTGCTGGGGACTGCACAGCCTGCGCATATCCTGTCGACTTCGGTCACCTCGCGCGGAGTGGTCAACATGGCCGCGCTTGCCGTTGTGGAGGCTTCTCAGCCGGCGTAAGTTGTCGCAAAATGCGAAAATGCGTTACAATTGCGTCGCCAGCTTGTTAACGGAAGCAGGTTAAAAAGCCGGGATGCGGCGAATGTCACGCCGCACTCTGGCCTGACTTTGCTGCGGGATGATGCCGTGAAACGCCGAAACCTGACCCTTGCGATCCTGCTTGCCTTGGCCGCACCTGCTGCCGCGCAGACGCATGCGTTCTGCGACGACCTGCGCGGCCGCATTGCCGATCTGCCCCATGTCATCGGCAACGGCCCCGAAGTCCGCCAATATGCGAGCGCGATCGCCGAGCAGAATCTCGAGCTTCGTAAAGTCCGCAACGACCTTCGCGTCTACGGCTGCTCGATGGACAGCATGGTCGTGATCGGCGGCGAGAATGCGCATTATTGCAGCGAGCTGCAGCAATCCGAGGCGCGCATGGTCGACAACATTCGATACCTGCAGGAGCGGCGCAACGACCTGCGTAATCAGGGCGGCGCCGATTATCGCGTGCGCCGCGAGCTGATGGCGGCGCTCGAAGACAACGGCTGCAACGACGAGCTCGACTATGCCCCGGATCTGCAGGCCTATGCGCCGGGACCAAGTCCCGAAGAACAGGCGATGCGGAGCGATACCTTCATTCCGCTTGGAGAAGGCGAACAGGGCGACTTACAATATGGCGTGCCGCGCGGTGAGCTCATGTCGCATGTCAGCACCATGTGCGTGCGCACCTGCGACGGCGGCTTCTTCCCGATCACCACGAATGCAACATCGATCGATTTCAACCGCGACGCAGCGACGTGTTCGAAAATGTGCCCTGGAATCGAGACGGAGCTTTTCTATCAAGACATCTCGAATACCGAAGCCGCAAACATGATCTCGGCCTCGACCGGTGCGCCCTACAGCGCCATGCAGAATGCCTTTGCCTACAAGAACCGCGCGCCCGGCCAAAAGTCCCCCTGTTCCTGCAATCTCTCCGCCTATTACGAGAACATGCGCAAGAATCAGGCGATCATCGACCCGCCGAGGAAAGGCTCGATTACGAATATCAAGACGAAGCCGCGATCGGGCGCCGCATCCACGCCTGCCCCGCAGCCGCAGGTGCCGGACCGCCCTTATGACCCGGCCAACAGCAAAGTCCGCCAGGTCGGTCCGCAGTTCCTCGCCGGCGATCAGGGCGCGATCGATCTCAAGAACCCCGCAACGCCCGGACCGCAGCCGCAGCAGAACTGACGCGGCGTTACTGGCTTCCCCATCGGTCGCAGAAGACCAGTTCTTCCAGCGGCAGGCGCTGTCGCCAGCCTTTCACGGCCAGTTCCGGCGCGTGGTAAAGCTGATCGACATAACCGACGCAAAGCCAGGCGACGATCTCGATCCGCTCCGGAATGCCGAGCAGTTCCCGAATATCCGCATCGTGGAAGATGCTGACCCAGCCGACCCCGATGCCTTCGGCCCGGGCGGCAAGCCACAGGTTCTGCACGGCGCAGACGGTCGAATAGACATCTGTACGCGGATTGTGGGTGCGGCCGATGACCACCGGCCCTGCCCTGTCCGGATCGCAGGTGACACAGATGCTGAGCGGTGCCTTGCGGATGCCTTCGAGCTTGAGGCTTCTGTACATATCCCGCCGCTCCTCTTCAAACATCTCGGCCGCTTCCTTGTTGGCGCGCGAAAACGCCTGCCACGCGGCCTGGCGCACCTTCGGATCGCGGATCACGATGAAATTCCACGGCTGCATGAAACCGACCGACGGCGCGGCATGGGCCGCCCCAAGCAGCCGCGACACCAGATCGTCGGGCAGAGGATCGGGCAAAAACTGGTCGCGCACGTCGCGGCGCGTTTCGATGGCTCTATAGACCGAGGCCCGGTCGTGTTCGGAGAACTCGCCGGCCGGAACCAGGGCGGGGGCGAAAGGATCGAGTTGCATCGTTAAATCCCCAACAATGCTTGAGCACCCGCAACCGCAGCGCAGGAAGCGTCAAAACCTCGCCGCCGTCCGCGCGGTTCGGTCCATCTTGCCAGGCCGGTCTTCTGACTTGGCGTCACCCGCTTTCTGCAGCCTTCCCGGCAGATGCCAGTGGCCATTGTTGCAGCAAGCGTCAGCCTCACAGCGTTGGGCACGTTCCGGTCCTTCACCGGATTCCCGATTCTCCTGCTGGATGCAGGCACCTGACAGCAGTCTCTATCTCCTGAATCGGCGCCTCGTTCAAGTCTCCGGGAAGTAACGTACATAGGCAAATTCGTCGCCATCCGGTGACCAGCAGGGTACATTGATCGTGCCCTGCCCGCCGAAGAGCTCGAACAGCGTAGTCGGGTTGCTGCCGTCCATGTCCATCAGCCGCAGCCGCACATCAAGGTCGCGCGGATGATCGAAGACCTCCGGATCGTAGGAAAGGATCAGCACCTTGTCGTTCTTCGGTGAAGGATGCGCAAACCAGTTGCCATAGTTGTCGTGCGTCACCTGCGCCAGGCCGGTTCCATCCGGATGGATGCGCCAGATCTGCATGAGACCGGTGCGGCTGGAGTTGAAGTAGATCCATTTCCCGTCAGCCGAATAATCGGGCCCGTCGTTTCGCCCCTCGCCATGCGTCAGCCGCTTTTCGGGGCCACCATCGACGGAAATCGTATAAATGTCGAAGGCGTCGTCGCGAATGCCGCAATAGGCAAGCTCCTTGCCGCTCGGCGACCAGCCGTGCCAATAGGAGGGAAGATTGTCGGTGATCAGCCGCGGCGTCCCGCCAGCCGCCGGCAAGACATAGATCGCCGACTTGCCGAATTCCGTCTTGTCGGAAATGACAATTTGTGTCCCGTCCGGCGAAATGCCGTGATCGTTATTGCACTGCGTCGCAAAATCCGTATCGACAAGCTGGAGGCCGCCGGAGCCGTCCGGCCGCAGCCGGTAGAGCAACCCGTCGCCATTCAACAGCATATAGGCGCCATCAGGCGAAAAGTTCGGCGCCTCGATCAGCTTTTCCGTCTGGACGACAATCCGGCTTTCCCCGGAGCGGATATTATAGATCTCGACCGAACTGCGCATGCATCCTCCAGGATTTTGGGTTACCGGTCGCGGAACCGGTTGGTGATCGGGTAGCGGCGATCACGCCCAAAGTTCTTCTTGGTGATCTTCACGCCCGGAGCCGACTGCCGGCGCTTGTATTCGGCGAGATAGAGCAAATGCTCGACGCGGTGGACGGTCGCCACATCATGCCCCCGCGCGAGGATCTCCTCGACAGCCATCTCCTTCTCGACGAGGCATTCGAGGATGTCGTCGAGCACCGGATAAGGCGGCAGCGAATCCTGGTCCGTCTGGTCCGGGCGAAGCTCGGCGGACGGCGCCTTGTCGATGATGTTTTGCGGGATCACCTCGCCGGACGGCCCCAGCGCGTCCGGCGGCACATGACCATTGCGCCAGCGCGACAGCGCATAGACCTGCATTTTATAGAGGTCCTTGATCGGATTGAAGCCGCCATTCATGTCGCCGTAGAGCGTCGCATATCCAACCGACATTTCCGACTTGTTGCCGGTCGTGACCACCATGGAACCGAACTTGTTGGAAATCGCCATCAGGATCGTGCCGCGCGCCCGGCTCTGCAAGTTCTCCTCGGTAATGCCGCTATCGGTTCCTTCGAACAGCGGCGAGAGCGCCGAGGCGAAGCCTTTCACCGGCTCCTCGATCGGCACGATGTCGTAGCGGCATCCGAGCGCCTTGGCACAGTCGGCCGCATCCTTCAGCGAATCGGTTGACGTGTAGCGATACGGCAGCATCACGGTTCGCACGCGCTCCTCGCCGAGAGCATCGACGGCGATCGCCGCGCAGATCGCCGAGTCGATGCCGCCGGAGAGGCCGAGGACGACATTCTTGAAGCCGTTCTTATTCACATAATCGCGGAAACCGACCAGGCAGGCGCGATAGTCGGCCTCGTCGGGCTCGGGAATACGAGACATCGGGCCTTCGCTACAGCGCCAGCCGTTTTCGCCGCGCTTCCAGGTCGTCACCGCCAGCGCGGTTTCGAACTGGCTCATCTGGAAGGCCAGCGATTTGTCGCCGTTGAAGGCGAAACTCGCACCGTCGAAGACGAGTTCGTCCTGGCCGCCGAGCTGGTTGGCGAAGATTAGGGGCAGGCCGGTTTCGATCACCTGCTTGAGCGCCACCTGATGGCGCACGTCCACCTTTCCGCGATAATAGGGTGAACCGTTCGGCACCAGCAGGATTTCGGCACCACTTTCGGCGAGTGTCTCGCAGACGCCGAGATCGTTCCAGATTTCTTCACAGATCGGCACGCCGATCCGCACGCCGCGGAAATTCACCGGCCCCGGCATCGATCCTTCGGAAAAGACGCGCTTCTCGTCGAACTCGCCGTAGTTCGGCAGGTCGATCTTGTCGCGCAGCACCAGGATCTGGCCGCCGTCGAGAACTGCAACCGAGTTATGCCGCCCCGTCTTTCCCTGCCGCGGGAAGCCGACGATGACGCCGGGACCGCCGTCAGCGGTATCGGCCGCGAGGTCCTCGACCGCCTTCTGGCAGGCCCTTAGAAAGGCCGGTTTCAGCACGAGGTCTTCCGGTGGATAACCGGAAATGAAAAGCTCCGTCAGAAGCAGCAGATGCGCGCCTTGGCGGGCCGCATCGGCGCGTGCCTCACGGGCTTTGGCAAGGTTTCCGGCGACATCGCCGACTGTCGGGTTCAACTGGGCAACGGCAATCTGGAGTGTATTCAAAGGAGCGCTTTCCTGTGTCATGTCATCCATTTAGCGCGGGCCGCCCGCCGCTTCAATTGCCCGCGCCATGAAAAGCCGGCGGGGGCTTGCCGGGCGAAAAACCCAAAACATTATGGAAAAGCCGGGAAACCGAGAGGTTCATCTAGCGTTCATGACAGGCATGTGACACTTCGGTGAAGATTTTATGACGTCGGAGTATGCCGTTGATCCCGTTGATAATGAAGTCCGTACCGGCCAGAAAAGCAGCACTGCTTTCCGCCGGTTTCGGGTCGAGTATACAGTCTCCGGGAGCGCGCGCGGCAATCGGCATCGTATTTTCGTTTTCTCTCGCTTTCCTCAGCGTTGTCGCCGTCGAGTGGATTGCGCGCGGCACGTTGATCGATGTCGGCGAGTTCCTGACATCGACGGTCAGGCCCGGCATGACGACCGTCGCCATGCTGACGATCGTGATGTTGACCCTCGATGCCGTATTTGGACGGCGCTACCAATCGGCATTGGTATTGATCCCGCTTTTCCTGATCCCCGCCTTTGTCTCCAATCAAAAGCAGCACTTTCTCTCCGACCCCTTCTATCCGTCCGACGTGCTGTTTACCCGTCAGATTATGGAACTGCTGCCGGTCATGGTGCGAGACAGGCCGTGGACCGCCACAGCACTTCTCGTCGGCATCGTGCTTTTCACCGCAGGCATCGTTTTCGCATGGCGTTATGCCTGGCAGAATTTCCCGAAACTCTCCCGCCAGGCTCGCCTGCGCCACCTTTGTCTCGGGCTGCCGGTGATAGCGGCTTTCGCGTCGCTCATGGACTATTCGCAATATTCCTACATTCGCGACCGCCTGCAGGTGGTGCCGATGATGTGGGACCAGAAGGAGAACTACCGCAGCAACGGCTTCATACTGGCCTTCCTCTTCAACATCCCGATGGCCGATGTCGCAGCGCCCGCCGGTCTCAACGCCGATGCGCTCGACGCGATCCCCTCGCGCAACTACGGCTATCTAACAGGCCCGGAAGAAAAGCCGGACATCATCATGCTGATGAGTGAGTCCTTTTGGGATCCGACGAGGTTCAAAAACCTCTCCTTCAGCGCCGATCCGATGCCGAACGTCCGCGCCGCGCAGTCCGGCTACGTCTTCTCGCCGGAATTCGGCGGCATGACCGCCAATGTCGAATTCGAGGCACTGACCGGCTTCTCGAACGCCTTCCTGCCTTATGGCAGCATTCCTTACCAGCAATATGTCCGCAGCGACGTGCCCTCGCTTGCTACCTTCTTCCGCGGCGAAGGCTACATCGCCCGCGCCCTGCACCCCTTCAGCGGCTGGTTCTGGAACCGAAACCAGGTCTACAAGGATTTCGGTTTCGAGGAGTTCCGGACCGAAGAAACGATGCCGCCGATGGAAAAGCGCGGCATCTTCGCCTCCGACGATTCTCTGATGAAGGAGATCATGCGTGAGGGCGACGGCCTCGATAAGCCGTTCTTCTTCTTCGCTGTCACCTTGCAGGGACATGGTCCCTACGAGCCGTATCGCTATGCACGCAACACGATCGGCATCCGCGGCAACATTCCGGAGGCCGATCGTGCGACGCTTGCGACCTATACGCAGGGCGTGAAGGAAGCTGACGACAGTCTCAAGACGCTGATGGATTGGGCCTCGAAGCGTGAGCGCGAAACGATCATCGTCCTTTGGGGCGATCACCTGCCGCCGCTCGGCAACGTCTATATGAGCGCCGGCTACATGGCGGACCAGGTCGCGACCCGCAGGGCGCCGCTCGACGTGATGAAGCGCGAGCATGAAACGCCGCTGGTCATCTGGTCGAACAAGAAGGGCGTGAAGGAGGACGTCGGCACGATCAGCCCGTCGCTGATCTCCTACAGCCTCCTCAAATTTGCCGGTTTCGAGCATCCCTTCTACACCGGTTTCCTCGGCCGCGTGCAGAAGAAATACGACATCATCGACCGTTACCAACTGGCGGCGCGCAACAACAAGGCGACGCCGGACTGGGTGCGCGACCGCAAAAAGCTCGATCCTCTTGTGCGTGATTACGGCTACCTGCAGCACGACATCATGTTCGGCAAGGCGCGGACGCTAGAGCGCTTTTTCCCAAAACACGGCCTGCTTGCCGAGGGATACCAGGGCCATTGATGGCAGTCGGCGGCTGCGTTTCACAACGCTTCCTGGCCGTTGGCGGTGTGCGAGTTTGACATTCCACCGCGCCAAACCTACCGGATTTCGAGAAGCGATCGTTCTCGATACCGATGTCATTTCGGAACCGAATATGGGCGTCGTTGACTGGCTCGTGACGCAGCACTCTTCACAGGTGTTCACAGCGGCGGTGACGGGACCCGTCTACGCGCTGCGCCTTCTTGGCGAGGAGCTAGGAGCTCGGGGCCGCTATCGTGCCGATTTTCAGCGAAGATATCGGCGGGGGGGTCCTGCCCTTCGAATCGGGACGCATCAGATGTCCATGCGACCATTGTCACGAACCGTCGCAAGCCGGCCGACCGATCAGCCATTTCGACGATCAGATCGCAGCAATTGCCATCTCACGCGGGGCGTCACTTGCAACCCCGCAACATGACCGACTTCGACGGAGTTGGCCTTGATGTTATCAATCCCTGGAGGATTCGGTGATGGTGGCAAAGGCGCAAGCTGAACCCACCATCGCTGACGAATCAGATCTTTCCGCCCGTGGTGCCAGATATCGGAGCCAGTCATGCATAGTATTTCGAATTTCGTTCACCTGCATTTCGACAGGCCGACCGAGGAACTCGGCGACATCGAAAAACGCGTCCTCAGGAGGACACACGAACGCAAGGTCATCTCGACCGACGTCAACGAAGCCTTTGCCGCGGAGGCGACTTTCGGAGCGCGCGTCGCTGACGGTATCGCAAGGATCGGCGGCTCCTGGTCCTTTATCATCGCCTTCCTCGCTTTCCTCGCGATCTGGGCGGCAATCAATACGATTGTGCTGGCAACCCGCGCCTTCGACCCCTACCCCTTCGTCTTCCTGAACCTGATCCTCTCCATGCTCGCCGCAATCCAGGCGCCGATCATTATGATGTCGCAGAACCGGCAGACCGAGCGCGACCGCTTCGAAGCAGCCAAGGATTATGAAGTAAATCTCAAGGCCGAGCTCGAGGTCCTGTCGCTGCACCAGAAAATCGACATGCAGGTCGTGACCGAACTCGCTGCACTGCGCGAAGAGGTCGGGCGCCTGAACGCTTCGCTGGCCGCGAAAGGGGCCTAAACACCTTTGGCGTATTGCGGCGCGCCATCGTTGATCTCATAGAAATCGCCCTTGTCGGCACAGTAGATATGATAGCCGAAGGAAAGCCCGCTCGGCAGGTTGAACGCGCCGGCCATCACGGAAACTTCTGGCGATCCCTTCCGTTGCCAGAATAGCGCCGAGCCGCAGTTTGCGCAGAAGCCGCGCTCAGCAGTCTCGCTCGACCGGTACCAGCGGATCGAGCTCTTGCCCTCGATCGTCAGGCAATCCAGGGAGACGTCGCAAGACGCGTAGTAGAGCCCCGTCTGCCGTCGGCACTGCGAGCAATGACATGCGACGACCGGAGCGGGCTTGCTCTTGCTCATAAACGTCACCGCCCCGCAGGCGCAGCCGCCCGTATATTCCTTCGTCATTCGGCCCCCCGGTTCTCGATTGGACTGTGAGATTGGCCGCTTGCCTGGGACTGCGTCAAATCCAATTCCTTGAAGCAGACCGTCAGAAATTTTGATGCCGAGCTTCTTGAAATGCCGCGACCAGCAATCGGTGCACGTTCAATAAAAAAGCCCGGCACTGAGCCGGGCTCTCGATTCCAGTCTTTCGGGTAGATCAGCCGTTGACGGCCATGCGCTTCTCGTCGCGGCCGCCCTTCATGCGCTCGGCGAGCAAGAAGGCAAGCTCGAGGGCCTGGTCGGCGTTGAGACGCGGATCGCAATGCGTGTGATAACGGTCCTGCAGATCCTCGGCTGAAACAGCGCGGGCACCGCCCGTGCATTCCGTCACGTCTTTGCCGGTCATCTCAATATGAATACCGCCCGGATGCGTGCCTTCGGCGCGGTGGATCTGGAAGAAGCTTTCAACTTCCGACAGGATGCGCTCGAACGGACGCGTCTTGTAGTTGTTGAGCGTGATCGTATTGCCGTGCATCGGATCGCAGGACCAGACAACCTTGCGGCCTTCGCGCTCCACCGCCCGGATGAGGCGCGGCAGGTGGTCGGCGACTTTTTCGTGACCGAAACGGCAGATCAGCGTCAGGCGGCCGGCTTCGTTTGCCGGGTTCAGGATGTCGACAAGGCTCAACAGATCGTCCGCCTGCAGAGACGGACCGCACTTCAGGCCGATCGGGTTCTTGATGCCGCGGCAGTATTCGACATGCGCGTGATCGGCCTGGCGCGTGCGGTCGCCAATCCAGATCATGTGGCCGGATGTCGCGTACCAGTCGCCGGACGTAGAATCGACCCGCGTCAGCGCTTCTTCGTAGCCGAGCAGCAACGCCTCGTGGCTGGTGAAGAAGTCCGTCTCGCGCAGGCTCGGATGGTTCTCGGACGTGATGCCGATCGCCTTCATGAAGTCCATGGTTTCGCTGATTCGGTCGGCAAGTTTGCGGTAGCGCTCGCCCTGCGGGCTGTCCTTCACGAAGCCGAGCATCCACTGGTGCACATTCTCGAGATTGGCATAACCGCCCATCGCGAAGGCGCGCAGAAGGTTCAGCGTCGCGGCTGACTGGCGGTAAGCCATGGCTTGGCGTTCCGGATTCGGAATGCGCGCTTCCTCGGTGAATTCGATGCCATTGATGATATCGCCACGGTAGCTCGGCAGCGAGACGCCGTTCTGCGATTCGATGCCCGAAGAACGCGGCTTGGCAAACTGACCGGCAATCAGCCCCACCCTGACCACCGGCAGGTGTGCGCCCGACGTCCGCCCGACGGCCCCTTG
>NZ_JABEPH010000654.1:0-1435 GCF_013004495.1 Rhizobium sp. SEMIA 4085 | reverse complement strand
AATTGTTGTTTGACCATTATGGCAGCCGGGCAACCGTGCTATCTCAGGAAGACAAGAATGAGTACTCCCGTACCTACCTGAAACCCGGCGGCTTGCGCACACTTCTCGCCTATTATCGCGGCCTTCCAACCGACGTCCATGACAACGAGTTATTCCTCGAGAGGGATGGCAAGCTCGAAATGCCGGTCCTCGCCCTAGGCGGAGACAGTGGTTTTGGCCGCGGCATCGAGACGATGGAATCAATGCAGCGGGTGGCAAGTGACGTTCGAGGCGGAGTGATCCCGGGCTCCGGTCACTGGGTTGCGGAAGAAGCTCCCGAATTCATAGCGAGCGAACTCCGGAAATTCTTCGGCTAAACCACTGCCTGAAGTCGGTGATGCGCGTCTGATCCACCAGTCGCGCATCATCGACCGTGAGGGTGAATAACTCCCGTCCAGCCGACGACGATTTCACTAGCAGAAGCCGCGTCGGCAGCCAGGGTCTCTTCGATCCATCGTCTGAACAGAGCGATCTTTGGCGTTCTCGCCCTGGACCGTAAGTACACGAGACTATGGCAATTGATCCTGGGGCCTTCCAGGCCAAAAGGCGCAACGAGCCTTCCGCTTTTAAGATCTTGCCGGACGAGTACGAGGCTTTCCAGGCAAACGCCGAGTCCATCTGCGGCCGCGTTGATAGACATGAAAGATCTATCGAAACGTAGTCCTCTGTCCATGTTGAGCGTAACGCCGTGGTCGTCCGCCCAATCCTGCCAGCGATAGAGGTTCACTTCGGAGTGTATGAGCGGAAATCTGGTGAGATCCTGCGGTGAGCGTAGTCCGTTTGCGCCCTCGACCAACGATGGGGCGCACAGGACCATGATCGGCTCAGGCGGGCAGGGCTCAACGGCGATGCCAACCTCTACGGGCTGGGTTCCATAGCGGATGTCTATATCGACGTTGCCGGTCCTCAGCTCGGCCGGGTCACCAGAAGCGTGCAGTCGAAGATCGATCTCCGGATAGCGGGCGCTAAACCGGGCCAGGCGGGGCATGAGCCACTGCGAAGCGAGACTGACAACCGAATGGATATTCAGAATGTCACTTTTGCCCTTCTTCGTGAAATTGCGCGTGGCGCTCTCGATCCTTCGAAACGAGGCGCTGATCTCTTCGGCGTAAGCCCTACCCGCGTCAGTCAGCATGATTGAACGCCCGGAGCGATGAAATAAAGCAATTCCGAGCTCCGAATCCAGCGCGGCCATTTGATGGCTCACGGCCGAGGGGCTGATGCTCAGTTCCTCGGCGGCTTTTCCAAAAGATCCAAGACGTGCGACAGCTTCCAACACCTGTAGCGATCGCAGCGAAGGAAACTCCAACGCGCTCATCACCCCTCCTCCCGTTTATGCGTGCCTCACCACCTTTCCCACTGGAGACATTCAGTACGCTGGAGGACGCCCTTCCTC
>NZ_JABEPH010000653.1:0-1441 GCF_013004495.1 Rhizobium sp. SEMIA 4085 | reverse complement strand
CCCGGTGTCTCCGGCAGCACCAATATTGAGGATGCCAGCAGCTGCCACCCTGCGGTAGACCATTGCCGTGATTTGCGGCTCGACTTCGCCATTTTCGTCGTAGGCCGTGACCGGTACACCCGACACGCCCGTCAGCGCCTGACGCATGGTTGCAATGCCCATCTTCTTCCCCTTTCTATCAATTACCGAAGCGGAAGGGCGGCAAGCCCTCGGCGTCCACGTCGAAAGCAACGACCGCGCCTGCTTCGAAATGGCCGCTGCGGTTGGTCGACAGGCTCGTGACGAAGAGCGTCCGCATGTCAGGACCGCCAAAACAGGGCATCGTCGGCGCGGCGACCGGCAGAATGTAGATCTCGAGGATTTCCCCGGCGGGAGAAATCCGGTTAAGCCGGCCCGCGGAAACGCCCGCACTCCAATAGTAGCCGTCCCGGTCGGTTGCGCCGCCATCGGGCCGGCCTTCCTCCTCCGAGAAGACACGAAGCCGGCTGGCGTTTGCGAGCTCGCCTTTTTCCGGATCGAAATCAAAAGCCTGCAGGAAACATTGGCGGCTGTCGGAGTGATACATGCGCCGCCCGTCTGGTGACCAGGCAAGCCCGTTGGAGCTGGTCAGCCCTGTCGCGACGGTCCGTGCGCTGCCGTCCGGTCCCAGGCGGTAGAGCGCAGCGTCATTGGTCTGCGGCTTGGTCTCGCTCATGGACCCGACCCAGAAATGGCCGTCGGGGCCGACCTTCCCATCGTTGAGACGACAGTTGACGCGCCCCACTGGATCGCACAAAAGCTCGAAGCCTCCCGAAACGGGATCGAAAAGATGCAGGCCCGTTCGAAGTGCGACCACTACACGCCGGTCGCGGCAAAGCCCAAGGCTGCCGACCGCCGACGGCATGTCAAAGCGATCGACCTTTCCTTGCGGCGAGATCCGGATGACGGCTGGCGCTTGTATGTCGACAAGCCAGAGCGTACTGCTCCTTTCGTCCCATACCGGCGATTCACCCACTCCCAGCGGCTGCTGCAGCACCGGACGGACTTGCGGACGGACGATCCGCGGCGTCGTCATGGAACCGTCTCCGGGCTCCTGGCCAAACCCTCGGCATTGCGCATGCGTATGTTGCCGTCGCGATTGGGCTCGCAGAACGCTCCGCCCTGGAACGCAAGGGCGACCGGCCCTTCCGACGGTTCCTCTATGCGAGCATGATCACGAGGCCGATCTTGCGGCTGGTAGCCAAGTCTGGGTGCCAACCCGGTGTTCCACCAACTCTCCTCGGCGTCGGAAACGCCATAGACGACGGTTGCGGCGATGAGGGGGTGGGTAAGGCCGATTCTAACCAGTTGCGCCAGGTCACGTGCACTGATCCAGATTGCCACGGATCGCTCGCTGGCCGGATAGGTGCCCGCGTTGCCGATGCGGATGGAAAGCGTGCGAATGCCGCAGGTGTCGTAATAT
>NZ_JABEPH010000652.1:0-1453 GCF_013004495.1 Rhizobium sp. SEMIA 4085 | reverse complement strand
GGCGGTGGATGGTCGCGGACCGCCGAGGCAGCTCTGGAGGAGTTGGCTACGAAGCCGGGCGTCCAGTTGGTTGCGGCGACGGACGCCAATCCGCAGGGCGACATGTTTGCCGAACGGCTGCGGACGCTTGCCGATGATGTCGGCTGCGACTGGACGCGACTTCGGCCGCCCGAGGAGGATTGGAACGAGTCCCTGAAGATCATGGAAAGGGAAAAGAGGGAAAGGACGGAAGGAGGAGGCGTGCCGCATGCGCGCGGTCCGCGTCAAGGGAAGCTTCGCCCGGCGGAGCCGGCCCTTGACGCGGACGGTCGCGATGCCGGCGGCAGCCAAGGGGTCATGAAGGACTGAAGAGGAAGGCAAGGTCGAGAGGACAGTGCCACGCTTCGGCCCGAAACCTCCGAAGGAGCTGCAGATGAACCCCTCTCCCGCAATCCAAAAAGTCTTCCAGGGCGTCGCAAGCCGACCGCAGATGTTCCGCATGTTTGACCGTCATCTCCAGCGGCCCAACCGCTGGGAAGACCACGCGATGCCGCTCTATGCGGGCGAATGGTTCGAGATCGACGAAGACGGGCACGACTACATGTTCGAAATCCTGCCGCCGCTTTGGATCCGCGGCTCTATGTTCGCGATGCGCGAGTTCCTGACCGGCTCGGTGACCTCAGTGTTCTTCGCACTCCGGATCGACGAGGCGATCCGCTATTTCCACGGCTATTGCGACCTGTCCGATCCCTCGTCCGTCGAGACCATGCGCCTTGCAATTATCGAGCGCGAGAGCCGGCCGGTCCGGGCCATGACGCGCGAAGAGCGCCTCGAGCATATCTGGAGCAGCACGGCGGACGACTATCGCGGCTATGCGGGCGAGCGCTGGCCGGAGGCCTCACGCGGCAAGCGCACCGTGATGTTATACGGCGGCAAAGACGGCACTGTTCTGAAGCTGCTGGAAGATCTCAGCGACGACGAGATCGCCGCCAAACTGCCGGTACAACTGCGCCACCTCCGCTCGCCGATTGCGGCTTGAGAGTTTCCGTTTGCATCCGTGCGCGAAGCAATCGCGCTCGGCCCACGATCGCGGCGCAGCCCATGCTGGCGGCCTCTCCACCCCTTCGCGTTCCTCGACTGCCCCTTGCGGCAGATCGATGACGCTCGTTCACAAGGACTTTTCGATGAGCAACGACCCCTTCACCCTCGATATGTTTGATAGCAGCGCTATGTCATCAGGACTCGGTCTTGGCGTAACCGCGTTCGGTGCTTTTGGTCCGCCGACCTGATCGCCGCGATTCGACTGCCCGAAGGCAGTTTTCGGCGTGACGCCGGCACGGACGTCGTGGTCGACATCCTCTTCTTCCGCAAGCGCAAGACGGGCGAGCCCGAAGGCGACCTTTCGGGGCTCGACCTGGCGGGCGGCCGGCCGGCTGTCGAGGCGGAGGGGGGGGTCCGCGTGAACCGCTGGGGC
>NZ_JABEPH010000651.1:0-1464 GCF_013004495.1 Rhizobium sp. SEMIA 4085 | reverse complement strand
CGTCATTTGGCCCTGGGTTGCCAGGCTGCAGCGTGCGCAGGGTTTCACGAGATCGAAACGGATGCCGCCGATCTCGATTGCCGCCCAGCGGTCCTCCAGCCAGGCTTCGTCCGTATCGATAACAATGTTTGGCCGGAAGCGCTCCATGCCGACGCTGCCCTCTGCATGCAAGGCGAGGTTGGCGTTGAGCGCTTTCAGCGAGCCGGTCGTCGTCACCAGGATCTGATAGCCGTCCGCGAACGTCATGGGGGTCTCAGCGCCTGCCCATTCGGGGTTGGCGATGCGCTGCGCCTGGTTATCGAAGAAGACCAGCTTCACGTCCCGTCCGAGCCATTCGGAAAGCCGAGCATTGCTTTCGTCGTCGGCGACTGCGGCATTCACCAGGGATTTCCAGACGACGACATCCGTGCGGCGGTCCGGCTGCGGCGGCGGGACGGCGATATCCGGCTTCCCCGTCATCACCAGCCGGAAAGCCTCCGTCTCGGGCTGGATTTCGATCCGCGCGAGTGCCGGCAATTCGCGTTGCGTGATGAAATGACCGTCAGGATCCGTCACCATCGCGCGCCGATCGCCGGGAAGGCCGAAGGAGTCTACCGCCGAAAAAGGCAAGGCGATGGCGCGGGCGCTCTTGAGCGGATAGATAAAAAGATCGCTTACGCGCATTTCGTTCTCCTAAATCTCGTCCATGAATGCCGTGAGGAAGTCGCGCAGACGCTTGTCGCGTTCGGCGGCAAGGGCGCGACCCGCCACCGTCTGAAATCCGTCGGCAAGTTTGAACAGCTTTGTCTGAAAATGGTCAATGGCAAAGCGCCGATCGTCGAGGGGGCGACGTTCGGCAGCCGGATCGAAGGGATCATAAAGGCCCGACGCCATGCGGCCGCCGATATAAAAACAGCGCGCCGCGCCCACCATGCCGATTGCGTCGAGGCGGTCGGCGTCTTGCAATATTCGCGCTTCCAGGGTTTCTGGCGTGATATTGGCAGAAAAACTGTGGGTGGTGATCGCATGCGCAACGGCCGCGATCTCATCTGTCGCCCAGCCCAGTTTCTTCAGGATGCCGGATGCCTTCTCTGCGGCGAGTGCCGAAGCTTTGGAGCGCAAAGGTGAGCTCTTTTCGACCGCGACGCAGTCATGGAGCAGAACGGCGGCGGCTAGGATCCGACCGTTTCCGCCCTCTGTTGCGTGTATCCGCATCGCATTGCGGAACACGCGCAGGATATGGGCAAGGTCATGCGACCCGTCATCGCCCTCCGTGGCGTAGGGAGTGAGTTTGGCCGCGAGACTTTCAAAAGGAGAAAAGGCCTTGGCTTCGAACATGCCTGTCACCGGATTTTTTAGGCGTGCTCGGACTTTCGCATAAAGCTTCCGGTCACGAGTCGCAATGACGCTCTCAGCGCGACTCCGCCGTGGATCCAGCGCGTGATGCTCCCGGCAGCCTCGCGACGTCCGCGGCTGGTGCTGGCG
>NZ_JABEPH010000650.1:0-1530 GCF_013004495.1 Rhizobium sp. SEMIA 4085 | reverse complement strand
TTGCAGGACATGGCAAATGAGAAAATCCTTGATCATGATTGGCCGACGAAGGACGGCGCAGATAAGCGTTAGAGCCGCTGTTTTTCCTGGGCAAAAAAATTCCGCGCGTGAGGGCCGCGCGGGTCCCCAGTGGGATCGGCATCTTCGCTTCGACCGCCCCCCCTGGTCCGTGTCACTGCAGCCGCGTCGACGGTGCGTCAGGCTCGTTGAAGAAACGCACGAGGGCCGAGACGATTATCTCTTGCTCCGTCGCACTAGGAACACGCCGGAAGGCGCGGACAAAGGCGATGACGGCACGCTCGCACGTGGCTGCGATCTCTTCACGGCTGAACGTCGTCATGCTGCCTTCCTTCCGCTTTCACGCGCTTTGTCGGCTTGCTCTTCTGCGACAACTGCCAGAATGCCGCGTTACTGCCGGGTGCGATGCCCTCCGGGGTATCCGCGAGCGCCGTCCACATTGCGCCAGCACTTGTCACCACCATGCCCTTCCGATACGGGAGAGCGCGTTGCCACGTTCCGGCATATTTGATGCCACCGCTTTCCAATGCCTCTATACGCGCCCGGAGGCTCAGGATCGTGGCGGTTAAGGCGTCGACCACATCGAACAGTTCGCCGGCCTTGACTGGTCTCTCAAGTGTCTGGCGACCAAACTTTCGCTCCATCTCTTCCTTGACAGTCATGCTGTGATCTCCAATCAAGCCCACGCGATGCCGGTCACCTGAGCGACAGCATTTTCACGCACCACCTGGGCGTCGAAATCGAGCAAGGCGCGGATCGCGACGCTGTTTGCTTGAAACATCGATACGAGGCCAGGTGCCGGCGTTCCGGTGGTAGCGTCCTGCACAAGTGCGCTGTCGAGCATTTCGATTGTGGCCTGATCCGATGCATCAACTTGGATAGTGCCGGTTTCACCAGCAATGCGGGTTGCGTCGATCAGCGCCATAGTACCGTCGATCATCTGATCGGATGGCATGGCTGGGATGCCAAGGATTTCGCCGCCCGTTGGCGTCAGGTTAGGGAATTGGAAGGCACCCGAGGCGTTGGTGATCGTCGCTCCGGCCCGCTGGACGTCTGGGGCCGTAACGAACATCAGGGACGATTCCGAGGTGGGCTGAACAGCATCGAGCAGCTGCTTGACGTCTGCGACCGCATCGGCGGCCGTCGGACCCACAGAGGGGAATGTCGGCGTGCCAGCGCCGATTGCCGTGCTCAGGAAGCGCAGATCGACAGCGGCAGCCAGAGCGCGGCGTAGAGCCAGCGTTAAGTTACGTTCGCTTTGTGTGCCGCGTAGCAGCTCTTCGGTGACGACGAGAAGTGCTGCGGCCTTCTGCGGCGTGAGGAGAAGCTGATCGAGCGTGGCGTTGGTTACAGGGATGGGCTTGCCTTCACCGACGGTCCAGCTTGTCGCGTCGGTTGCCACGAGCGAAATCCGCGACCTGAAGGGAACCCGAACCATGCTGTCGAGTAGCCGGAGGAAGACTGAACTGTTCCGCATCGTCTGGAGGAAGGCGCCGACGATCACATTCATGT
>NZ_JABEPH010000649.1:0-1532 GCF_013004495.1 Rhizobium sp. SEMIA 4085 | reverse complement strand
TGAGCGCGCCCATGATGGTGGAAATTGCAACGGCAGGAACGAACATCTTGATCGAGTTCCAGAAATAGCCCTTGATGCCGGCGCAGGTCAGGCCGACGCAGGTCTCGCCCCAGGCCCGCAACCAAGGCTCGAAGGTCGGCGACTGAGGCAATGCCAGCATGTTGCCGTTCTGGATCTCGTCCATGGTCTTGAACGAGGTAACCAGCATCACGAAGAGGGGCATCAGATAAAGGATCGCGAAGATCACCAGCAGGCCGTAGATGACGGTGCGAGTGATCCACCGGCGGCCAGTGCCGTCTTGCGAAATGGCAATTGCTGAAGAGGCAACGCTACTCATCGCGCCTTCTCCCTCAGTTCGGAGTAGAGATAGGGCACGATGATCGCCGAGATCGTCATCAGCATGATGATTGCGCTCGCCGAACCGACAGCCATTTCGTTTCGCTTGAAGGTGTATTCATACATGAAATTGGAAGGCAGCCAGGCCGAGCCACCGGGACCGCCACTCGTCAGCGCGACGACCAGGTCATAGGACTTGATCGCCATATGGGCGAGTACGATGAAGGCCGACAGGAAGACCGGTCGCAGCATCGGGATGACGATGCGCCTGTAGAGCTGAAAGGTCGTTGCCCCGTCGATCTGGGCGGCTTTCATGATCTCGCCGTCGATGCCACGCAGACCCGCGAGAAACATCGCCATGACGAAACCGGAAGCCTGCCAGACGCCGGCGATCACCACGGTGTAGATGACGAAGTCCTTGTTCTTGATCCAATCGAAATGGAAGCTCGTCCATCCCCATTGATGCAGTGTCTGCTCAAGGCCGAGGCCCGGATCAAGAAACCACTTCCAGGCAACGCCCGTAACAATGAAGGAAAGCGCCATCGGATAGAGGTAGATCGGCCGCAGCAACCCCTCGCCGCGGATCTTCTGGTCAAGCAGAATTGCCAGGAACAGGCCGAGTGCGAGACAAATTCCGACATAGAGAAAGCCGAAAATTCCCATATTGGTAATCGAGGTGTACCAGCTCGACGGCGGATCGGTCTCAAACGTCCAGCGCCATAGCCTTTGATAGGCGCGCGGTCCTGTCAGCACATAGGATGGGAATGTCTTGGAATTGGTGAAGGACAGATAGGCGGTCCAGACGATGAAACCATAAACAAAGATCACAGTGACGGCGAAACTCGGCGCCAGCACGATCTTGGGCAGGACATCCTGCAGGCGGGAGCGGATGGAATTGCCTATTTTGCGTTCCGACGTCAGGTTGATCTCGGGGGTCGCGACAGTGTTCATAAAATCGTCCTCTCCCAGGGCCGTATCTGTGGCAGAACGCCTCCCCCGCCTGCGCGGGGAAGGATCCTATTTGATCGATGGCAAGTTACTTGGCGTCGTCGATTGCCTTGACGAGCTCTTCCACGGCCTGGTCAGAGGTCTTGATCTGTCCATGAACGAACTTGGACACGACGTCCTTGTAAGCATTGGCAACCGCTGGAGGAGCGCCATAGCCCTGGGCCAGCGAGCCGAACAGCGTGTCGCCT
>NZ_JABEPH010000064.1:0-21087 GCF_013004495.1 Rhizobium sp. SEMIA 4085 | reverse complement strand
GCCCTTACACTACTCAAGGCCTGGAACACCGGCCATCCGGGAGGTGTGGCGACAATTCACTCTAACACCGCCATGTCGGCGCTGCGTCGCCTTGAGCAGCTGACAGCCGAGGCAAGCCAGCAGCCGATGCACGAGGTGATCGGCGAGGCTGTCGATCTCATCATTTCGATCGAGCGGACGCCGCGCGGGCGGCGCGTTCGCGACGTCATCCACGTCGAGCGGTTTGCGGGCGGTCAATACGAGATCGAATCCGATCAGCTCACCGAAGAACAGGAGGCGCGCCATGTCGCATAAGCATGCACTCATCGCCGTCGCGCTCATTGCAGCGTCCAGTCTTTTCGCATCGGTCGCGCCGGCACTGGCCAGTTCCGGCGGCAGCCTTCCTTGGGAGGGACCGCTCGAGCAAATTCAGGAATCCATCACTGGCCCAGTTGCCGGCTATATCGCGCTTGCGGCCGTCGCAATCGCAGGCGGCATGTTGATCTTTGGCGGGGAGCTGAACGATTTCGCGCGGCGGCTTGTGTACGTCGTACTCGTCGCCGGCATCCTGCTCGGCGCCACCACCATCGTGGGCTTGTTCGGTGCGACGGGCGCCTCGATCGGGCTGACGGACGCGCAGATCACGTCGACTGGTTCGACCGGAGAAGGGGAGGGGGCTCATGGCTGAGTCGCTGTCCGGCCTGCAGCGCAATCGTATCCACCGCGCTCTGTCCCGCCCGAACCTGCTGATGGGCGCGGACCGGGAGCTAGTATTGATCACGGGTCTTGCGGCCGTGATCCTGATCTTCGTCGTCCTCACGGTCTATTCGGCGCTCTTCGGCGTCGCCGTCTGGATCGTGATCGTCGGGCTGCTCAGGATGATGGCGAAGTCCGATCCGCTCATGCGGCAGGTCTACGTGCGACACATTTCCTACAAGCCATATTACAAGGCGACCACATCGCCGTGGCGACGGTTTTGAGGGGGCGGTTGTGGTAGGTCTCAAACGCTTCCGGGCCACGGGCCCATCCTTTGCGGATCTCGTTCCATATGCCGGTCTAGTCGACAATGGCGTCCTCCTGCTGAAGGACGGAAGCCTGATGGCCGGCTGGTACTTTGCCGGCCCCGATTCCGAAAGTGCGACCGACATCGAACGCAATGAGGTGTCGAGGCAGATGAATGCGGTCCTGTCGCGGCTTGGAAGCGGCTGGATGATCCAAGCCGAGGCCATCCGCATTCCGACGGTCGACTATCCATCGGAGGACCGTTGCTATTTCCCTGACCCGGTCACGCGCGCGATTGACGCCGAGCGCCGGGCGCATTTCGCGCGCGAGCAGGGGCATTTCGAGAGCAAGCACGCCCTGATCCTGACCTACCGGCCGCTCGAGTCCAAGAAGATCGCTCTCAGCAAATACATCTATGCCGACGGGGAGAGCCGTAGGACGTCCTATGCGGACACGGTGCTCTTCGTTTTCAAGAACGCCATCCGCGAAATCGAGCAGTATTTCGCGAACACGTTATCGATCCGGCGAATGGAAACCCGCGAAACGGTCGAGAGGGGAGGGGAGCGGATTGTCCGGTATGACGAACTGCTTCAGTTCGTCCGCTTCTGCATCACCGGGGAAAGCCATCCGATCCGGCTTCCGGATGTCCCCATGTATCTCGATTGGATCGCCACGGCCGAGCTTGAGCACGGGCTGACGCCGAAGATTGAGAACCGATACCTCAGCGTTGTCGCTATCGACGGCCTGCCGGCAGAGAGCTGGCCGGGCATTTTGAACAGCCTCGACCTGATGCCGCTCACCTATCGGTGGTCGTCGCGCTTCATCTTCCTCGATGCCGAGGAAGCGAGAGCGAAGCTCGAACGCACGCGAAAGAAGTGGCAACAGAAGGTACGGCCGTTTTTCGACCAGCTCTTTCAGACGCAATCGCGTTCCGTCGATCAGGACGCGATGACCATGGTGGCTGAGACCGAGGATGCGATCGCGCAAGCCTCGTCGCAACTGGTTGCCTATGGCTACTACACACCTGTTGTCATCCTCTTTGATTCAGACCGCGAGGCGCTGCAGGAGAAGGCTGAAGCCATCCGGCGGCTGATCCAGGCCGAAGGTTTCGGCGCGCGGATCGAAACGCTCAACGCCACCGACGCCTTCCTCGGAAGTCTTCCGGGGAATTGGTATAGCAACATCCGCGAGCCGCTGATCAACACCAGCAATCTCGCCGACCTGATCCCCCTCAACGCGGTCTGGTCGGGAAACCCGGTTGCTCCGTGCCCGTTCTACCCCCCGAACTCGCCGCCGCTGATGCAGGTCGCAAGCGGCTCCACGCCGTTCCGGCTCAACCTGCATGTGGATGATGTCGGCCACACGCTGATCTTCGGTCCGACCGGATCCGGCAAATCGACACTCCTGGCACTGATCGCTGCACAGTTTCGTCGCTACCAAAATGCGCAGATCTTCGCGTTTGACAAGGGAAGCTCGCTTCTGCCCCTGACGCTCGCCGCGGGTGGCGATCACTATGAGATCGGCGGCGACAACGCGGAAGAGGGGAGGGCTCTGGCGTTCTGCCCGCTTTCCGGCCTCGGAACCGACGCCGATCGGGCCTGGGCGACGGATTGGATCGAGATGCTGGTCGGCCTGCAGGGCGTCTCCATCACCCCCGATCATCGCAACGCCATCTCCCGCCAGGTCGGCCTGATGACCAGCGCGGCCGGCCGCTCGCTCTCGGATTTCGTCAGCGGCGTGCAGATGCGCGAGATCAAGGATGCGCTTCATCACTATACCGTCGACGGGCCGATGGGTCAGCTCCTCGATGCGGAAGAGGACGGTCTATCGCTTGGCGCCTTCCAGACCTTCGAGATCGAGCAGCTCATGAACATGGGTGAGCGCAATCTCGTGCCGGTCCTGACCTACCTATTCCGCCGGATCGAGAAGCGCCTGGATGGGTTCCCGAGCCTGATCGTGCTCGACGAGGCCTGGCTGATGCTCGGCCATCCGGTATTCCGCAGCAAGATCCGCGAATGGCTGAAGGTGCTGCGTAAGGCGAACTGCGCTGTCGTTCTCGCGACCCAGTCGATCTCGGATGCCGAACGGTCCGGCATCATCGACGTGCTGAAGGAATCTTGCCCGACGAAGATATGCCTTCCGAATGGCGCCGCTCGCCAACCCGGCACGCGGGAATTCTACGAGCGGATTGGCTTCAACGAACGCCAGATCGAGATCGTTTCCGGCTCGATCCCCAAGCGAGAATACTACGTCGCCACCCCCGAGGGGCGGCGGCTTTTCGACATGTCGCTTGGACCCGTTGCCCTCAGCTTTGTCGGGGCGTCCGGCAAGGAAGACCTGAAGCGCATCCGGGCGCTGAAATCCGAACATGGTCACGACTGGCCGATCCACTGGCTACAGACGAGAGGAGTCCGTGATGCCGTATCGCTGCTCAATTTCGAATAAATGGCTCGCCGGCCTGGTGGCCGCTGCGTTGACGATCATGGCCGTGACGCCGGCACATGCCGGCACGGCCACGGGTGCTGCAACCGAATGGACGCAGGTTCTCAACAACGGCGAACTCATCTCCTTAGTCGGGAAGTCGGGTGAGCAGATCCAGAACCAGATCACGCAGATCAGCCAGCTCGCCGAGCAGATCCAGAACCAGCTGAAGATCTACGAGAACATGCTGCAGAACACCGCCCAGCTTCCAAACCATATTTGGGGACAGGTGGAGAGCGACCTCAATCAACTCCGAAATATTGTCGAGCAGGGACAGAGCATTTCGTTTTCGATGGGGAATTCGGACGATGTGTTGCAGCAGCGCTTCAAGAGCTACGCTGACATCAAGACCAACTTGCCGAGTAATGCGACATTCTCGTCCACCTACCAGTCATGGTCGGACACCAACCGCGACACGATCGCCGGTACGCTGAAGGCGGCGAGCCTCACCTCCGACCAGTTCGATAGTGAGGAAGACACGATGTCCTCATTGCGCTCGATGTCCGAGACGGCTGACGGACAGATGAAGGCCCTGCAGGTCGGGCACCAAATCGCCGCTCAACAAGTCGCGCAGATGCAGAAACTTCGCGGTCTCGTCTCGCAACAGATGACGATGATGGGGACATGGCTCCAGACCGAACAGACCGACAAGGACTTGGCGCAGGCGCGGCGGGAAAAGTTCTTTAACGCCGGGGCAAAAAGCATTCCAGAGGGTCAGAAAATGGAGCCTCGCTGGTGAGCCGCGTCCTCCTGATTGCCCGGCTGTCGGCTGTTGCCGCTGTATCGGCTGCTGCGGCCGTGCTGATCGTCAACTCCAGAGACAGCGGCAAACCCGCGCTCCCCGAGGAACAGCGCGCTGCCCGGGAGAATTTCTTCGGATCTGAGAAGCAGCTGCCGCCGATCAAGAATGGTCAGGAGATGCGGCCGAGATGGTGAAGGTAAACGTTGCACGTCCATTGCTGATCGCAGGGCTTCTTTTCATCGCCTATGCCGTACCGGCTTTCGCGCAGGAGGGACAGGTCCTCACGGAATTGGAAAACCAGGTCTCGTCCGCTGCGAAGGGGTGGGAGACCACCATCATGGATGCGGCGAAATCCCTTTTCTGGATCCTCGCGGCAATCGAGATTGGCATTGCCGCCGTCTGGCTCGCGATCCAAGCCGCGTCGCTGGACAGCTGGTTCGCCGAACTGGTTCGTCGGATCATGTTCGTCGGCTTCTTCGCATTTGTTCTCGAGCAAGGTCCGACGTTTGCGCGAGCCGTGGTCGACAGCCTTTTCCAAATTGGCGCCGGCGGCGGTTCGGCTTCGCCCGCTGAAGTGTTTGACGCTGGCATCCGGGTCGCCTCGCAAATGTCGGAACAAGCAAAGTTCGGTGTGTTCGAGGACAATGCACTTGCGATCGCGGCGGTGTTGGCAATGGGCATTGTCGTCATCTGCTTTTCGCTTGTCGCAGCGATTTTCGTGTCGGTCATGGTCGAGATGTACGTCGGCCTGCTCGCCGGCATGATTATGCTCGGACTCGGCGGCTCATCCTTCACGAAAGATTTTGCTATTCGCTACCTCGTCTACGCCTTCGGCGTCGGCTTGAAGCTCATGGCCTTGGTGATGATCGCCAAGATCGGGTCGAACGTCTTGCTGGGTCTTGCCCAGGCGCCCACCGCCTCGTCCGATCAGTTCGTTACGACCTTGGCCATCGCCGGTATTTCCGTCGTGGTCTTCATCATCGCCATGTATGTCCCGAACATTATTCAGGGCGTTGTGCAGGGCGCATCAGTTTCCGCAGGAATGGAAGCGATCCGCCATGGCGGACAAGCCGCCTCGTTCGCCGCAGGTACGGGCTTCCTCGCCGCAGGCGCGGCCGGCGCGGGCTTTGCGGCGGCTCAAGCGGCCCGCGCTGCAGGGTCGTCTGTCGCAGGGGCCGCTCTTCGCGGCATGGGCGCGAGCTTCAGCTCCGGCGCACAGGCTGCGGGATCGGCCGCGAAGGAAAAGGCGATCGGCTCTCCAGGCGCTTATGCCGGGTCCATTCTCGGTTTGGCCAACGCCAAGCTCGATGAACAGCGCAGCGGTCACAGCGGACCCAAGACCCCTCCCGAACGCAACGACAAACCGTAATCAGAAAGCGAGGGTTAGATGGCCGCAAACCGCGCCCCAGAAAATCCGTACCTTGCCGCCCGCCAGGAATGGACCGAAAGCTATGGCTCCCATGTGCAGGCTGCTGCCGCATGGCGCATCGTCTGCATTCTTGGCCTCGCCATGGCCGTCATCGGCTTCAGCTACGCGATGTATCTCAGTACCCAGGTCAAGCTGGTGCCCTATATCGTTGAGGTCGACAAGCTCGGAACGTCGATCACAGCCGGGTTTGCCGAGCAGATAGAATATGCCGATGCACGTGTCGTGCGCGCGACGCTCGGCAATTTCGTCACCAGCTTCCGCTCCATTACGCCTGATGCGGTGGTGCAGAAGCAATATATCGATCGGACCTACGCGCTTCTTGCACCTCCGATCCGTCGACCCAGAAGATCAACGCCTGGTTCCGCGGCAATTCGCCGTTCGAGAAGGCGAAGACATCGACGGTCGCCATCGAGGTCAACAACATTGTGGCGCTCTCGAACCAAACCTACCAGATCGACTGGACGGAATATGAGCGTGACCGGAACGGCAAGGAAACCGGAACGCGCCGTTTCCGGGGGATCGCAACGGTGGCGCTGACCACGCCACAGGACGAGGCGACCATCCGACTCAATCCGATCGGTCTCTATGTCCGGGACTTCGACTGGACGGCACAGCTTTAAGGGCAGGGGATTTCTCAATGCACAGAACAGGATTGATCGCAGCCGCCAGCTGCATGGCCGGACTCTTGCTCGCGATGGGCGCTCAAGCGCAGAGCATGACAACGAATGAGGTGAGGGGCACGAATATTTCGGGGAAATGGCGCGGCACACCGGGCCTCGTCACGAAAGGACCGGACGGGAAGGTGATCTTCCTGTTTGGCGAAACGCAGCCGTCTGTCGTCTGCTCACCTCTGCAGGTCTGCGATATCGAATTGCAGGGCGGCGAGATCGTTCGCGATGTCCTCGTCGGCGACACTGTGCGCTGGAAGGTAGAACCTGCGACCTCTGGTGCTGCCGGTGGGCAGGCAATCCATCTTATCGTCAAACCGTCGGAGCCAGGCCTTCTCACCTCGATGATCGTCACGACCTCCCGGCGAACCTACCATATCCAGCTCAAGTCCCACCCCAGCCAGTATATGGCGCGCGTCGGTTTCGAGTATCCGGAAGACGTGACGACCAAGCTCGCCGACATCAATGCCCGGCTCGAAACCGGCGGCATTCCCGGCACGGCGCCGGACAAGCTCAACTTCTCCTATTCAGTCAGCGGAAGCGCCTCGTGGAAGCCGAAACGGGTCTATTCGGACGGGGTGAAAACCTACATCCAGTTCCCGAAGTCGACCTCCGGCCGGGATGCGCCGGTTCTTTTCGTCGTGTCAGGTGGCCAGAACCGCATCGTCAACTATCGGATGAAAAACGACATGATGATCGTCGACTATGCGGTGGACAAGGCGATCCTCGTTTCCGGGGTCGGTTGGCGGCAACAGAAAATCACCATCCGACGGGGAGGGTGAACGATGCGGACGCTTCTCATGCTTATCGCCGCCGCTGCTCTGCTTTCGGGTTGCCAAACGACTGACGACGCTCTGACCACCAGTTCAACCCCGGTAGCCGTCACCGGACCAACCGCAACCGCCATCGCCGGCGACATGGCAAATCGCCTCGCTGAACAGATCGGCCCGGCCGGAACGACCACCATCAAGATGGACAAGGGCACATCGGAATTCGCCATCGCGCTCGAGGCGGCCCTGAAAGGACGGGGCTACTCGGTGGTTGGGGATGGCAAAGTCGCCAAGGACGCCAAACCGGTCGAGCTTGCCTATGCGATCGATGGCTTCGACGGACAGGTTCTGGCGCGGCTTTCGACGCCTTCCATTGCCCTTGGCCGTGCTTATACGCCGACTACGGCCGGCGCCACGCCGGCAAGTCCAATTTCGATCATGCAGCGCAACTGACGGAGGAGAATATGGTCCAGTCGCTCCAGCTTGGTGCCCCCAACCAAGCCGACGATCAGCAGGGCATGCGCCGCCTCAATCGCCTGCCGATCATCGTCGCCATCATGATCATCGCGCTGTTCATCGGCGTGGTCGTGATTGGCCTGTCATGGCGCGGTCTCTCCTTCAACCGTGGCAGCGACATCGAAAACGCCTCCAATACCCCCGCGACAAGTTTCGGTGACCAACTAAAACGGGGTATATCGGATGGAATTATCGGCGAACCGGCTGAGCGCGAGGCGTTCCAGCCGACCCCTGTCATTGAGCACAAGGTCGACAAAGAGGAACCGGTTGGTGAACGCCAGCCCGCAGAACGGGAAGAGCGGCGGCCCAGGCTCGAATCCGAAGAGGAGTGGAAGGCTCGCCTGAAGCGAGAACAGGATGAACAGTATATGCGCGAGGCCCAGCGTCAGCGGATGGCTCGCCTCCAGGCGCGCGCTACGGCGCTCGATTCGCCGCTGAAGGTAGACACATCCAATGTCGACAAGGCTTCAGACCTCACGAACACGGGCCGACAGACGACAAATGCCGCGGTAAACAGTGCCTCAGACCTCTATGCCGCCGCGATGAAATCTGGTCTGATGGGCCAGAACTTCGATCAGAACGGCCAGACATCGAAGGAGGATTTCTTCAATCAGAATATCAAGGATCTTGGTTACCTGCCTGACCAGGTCGTGCCACAGATGTCACCCTACGAATTGAAGCGCGGCTCGATCATTCCGGCGACCTTGATCACCGGCCTAAATTCCGACTTGCCAGGGCGCATGACCGCTCAGATCAGCCAGAATGTCTACGACAGCGCGACCGGGTATCGCCTGCTCATCCCGCAGGGCGCAAAGCTGTTCGGCCGTTACGATTCCAAGGTGTTCTTTGGTCAGGAACGTGTTCTCGTCGTCTGGACCGACCTCATTTTCCCGAACGGGTCGACCCTGCAGATTGGCGGCATGGCCGGCACGGACGCGGAAGGCTACGGCGGGCTCAAGGACAAGGTGGATCGCCATCTTTGGCGGACCTTCGGGTCGGCCGCGCTGGTCGCGATCATCGGAACCGGGATCGACATGTCGTTGCCTGAAAGTTCGACTCTTGCGACGCAAGATACGGCGTCGGACGCAGCACGACGGAATTTTGCGGAAAGCTTCGGTCGCGTCGCGGAACAATCGATCTCGAAGAACCTCAACGTACAGCCGACGATCCGCATCCGTCCTGGCTACGAGTTCAATGTCCTGGTAGATCAGGATATTGTTTTTCCCTCAGCCTATGGCGACCACCAGTCGGGGATCAGAAATCCCGGTTTGCCGATAATCAGGTGAGGCTGGTCGAACCCTTCCACACCGCCGCAATCAGGTATCAGCAGAATCTCTGATTCTTTTGATATGTTATAGACTAACGGCACTTGAATGCCCGGAAAACGGGAAGTAGACCTATCGTGCATCGATCGTGGATATGCTTCGCGTAGCAGGGCACCTCATGTTTTCATTGGAAAAGAAGCGGGCGGACAGTTCGCAGTCATCGTCCGATGTCCCAAGTGGCTCCGGTCGGCGAACGTTGCACCGTCTAACCAACGCCGCGTGAAAGGCGCGACGGATGGAAGGCGCGCAGCTGGGCAAGAACATAGGAGAAAAGTCAGTGGACGGAGACCTTCGCTCCCTCATCGACATGGCAGAAGCCGCGCGCGATGAACGTATGATCAAAAGCGCTCTGAATAGATTCGCGAATTCTTGTGGCTTTGAGCGTTTCGCCTATCTGCAAACCGAAGGCGCTGAAATCCGTACGTTCAATTCCTATCCCGAGGAATGGCAGGATATTTATCTCGGCAGCCGATATTTCCTCATCGATCCAGTCGTCACGGAAGCCAAGCGTCGCATGGAGATGTTTTCCTGGACGGCCGATGACTGGCCGGCTCGTGGAGCGTCCGAACTCAGGCGCTTTCGGGACCAAGCCATCGAACACGGCATTCGTAGTGGGGTGACGATTCCTGTCGAAGGAAGTTTTGGCTCCACGATGATGCTGACGTTTGCCTCCTCGGAGAAGAAGGCCGACCGTTCAATATTGCAGGACGGGCAAAAAGCGATACAGGCGGTCATCGCGATTCACTACCGCCTGAAAATCATAGCTGCGGCGACAATCGTCGCCCCGAAAGGGCTCCTTTCACCAAGAGAAGCGATGTGCGTCATGTGGGCGGCAAAGGGCAAGAGTGCCCCGGAAACCGCGATGCTGACGGGAATCAATCCGAGAACAGTGCAGCACTACCTCGACAGTGCGCGCCGAAAGCTTGAAGCAGCAACCGTTGCGCAACTCGTAGCGATCGCTAAAGATCACGGTCTCGTTTGAACGTCATTCATCGCCATCCGAGGGAACATCAGGGACATAGCCAAGCGCGTCGATGATGTCCGAAAGTTCCTCCTGCTGGGCTTCGGATTTCTTCTGACGCGCGATATACTCGTCTTGCAGGTTCTTGAGTACGGCGCTGGAGACGGACGGGTCGGCGCTCGCGCGAGTCCACTCCTCATAGACAGCTTCGTCGGCGGCGAGAAGGCTGCGGTGTTCGCTGATCGCGGAAACCGCCAGCGCCTCCAATTCTGACTTGTGCATCGACCTGTAGCGAGATCCTGTTGCCTTCCGTTGGTCATTCGCCTCGGATGAGCCCACATCGTTCATCCGTTTCTCCTCAAACTTCATTCTCTCACCGATCGGAACCAAAGCCTCGTCCGCATTATATCCGTTAAGCCGCTACATCCAATTTTTCTAGGGTTAGGACAAGGCCGCTGATTTAACCTCGACATTTAAGCCACCGCTCTGGACGGACAGGTGTTCGAGCGCGTTTACACACTTTAGTTGATAAACTTAAAGTATGTAAACCGCGATTTTCCGCGTCATGGATATGCGCAAACTCGTGGGGAGAAATTTCGCCCTTCTGCGTCGGGAGCAGGGCCTGACTCAGGAGGACGTTCAAGCTCGCTCCGGGTTTAGCCAACAATATATTAGCGGCTTGGAGCGCGGACGGCGTAACCCGACGATTATCACGCTCTATGAGCTTGCGCAGGCGCTTGGTGTCAGCCATGAGGAATTGGTTAAGTCAAGGCGCGATTAGTGCCTTCTAACAAACGCTCTCCTCGGTCCAAGCGCGAATTTTTTAAATCTCTTCATCAGCGAAAAATGTTCCAGTGAGAGCGACCACCAGCCAAGGCCGAGTGGTCAATCTTTACGCCAGGCGTCAGTTGCGTTATATATTCTTCGCAAGGAGAATGATTATGGCTACGACATCACGCGCCTACACGCCTGCCGAGGCTGCAGCTGTCAGTGAGATCGCTGTAAAATCGGTACACAATGCGATTGACAAGCGGATCATCGCGACTCATCCGTTCAGCAGTGAGCGCCGAGCACTCACCGATGAGGATCTACTTCGCTTGAAGCTCTGGTATGGCGTCGGATCGATCTTGTCTGCTGAGCGTCGCAAACGTCTATTCGATACCATCGACCAGAACCCCGACGCCAATACGATAAGGGCAGACGACTATTTGATCGTCGATGTCGCTCGGGCAAGAGAGCAGTTGGCCGCACGCGCCGAAGCACTTGGGGAAGCTGAGAAAATCATTCACAGCGTGAAAGGCGTCGTTGGCGGCGAACCAGTCTTCAAAGGGACGCGTGTTCCAGTACGGATGATTGCCGCGATGAAAATCCAGGGCGCGAGCACCGAGGAAATTGTCGAGGGCTATCCATCGCTGACCGAGCGAATGGTGGAGCTCGCGGAAATCTGGACAGCGGCACATCCCGCCCGGGGGCGGCCGCGAAAGCTTTCCGATCAAGGACTGAAAGTGAAGTCGGTAAAGCGTTTGAAACTTTCAAATGAAGGCGCCCGAAAACCGTCGGGCGCCACCTCGTGAAGTTTCTCATCGATGAATGCCTTCATTCGTCTCTCGTGGCCGTGGCCCAAGGTCACGGCCACGATTGTTTCCGCGTCAATTGGCTCGGACTGAGCGGCGAAGCCGATTGGGATCTCATACCTCGAATAATCGAGGGAGATTTCACCTTCGTCACGAAAGACGCCCGCGACTTTCGAAAACTCTATGCGAAGGAAGAATTGCACGCGGGCCTTGTGATCATCGTCCCGCAAGTCCTGCCTTCGCTGCAACGGGAGCTGTTTGATCTCATTCTTCAGGAACTGGTAGAGGCGCAATTGGTCAACGAGGTCATCGAGGTGACCATCGACGGAGATGAGGGGGCGGTTCTTGCGCGGTATTCGCTTCCGGAAGCTTAGCCGCTTTTGCGGGAAAAGGGGTCATTTTCCTCCGATCCTCGATAGGTCGATCCGCATTTCTGCGGATCCAACGCCGTGGCTTTTCTCGGGGCTTTCAGTGTTCGCATGGTCAACATGGCTGTCGCTTTTGGCTTCGTCCTCGTCTGAGGGCGACGCCCTATAGGGCGTCACGCTTCCTCCCGGATCAGGAGCTTGAAACACGCTCGCGCCCTCGAATTCGCCGGTCTTCCAGGCATAGACGGCATCCTCGAATATCTGAGGGAAGACATCGTCGTTCGCAGGGTTGCCGTACCACTTGGTGACGATCCTCAGGACCTTGGCGAACATCGCCGTGCCGCTCCGAAGATTCTCGCAAGCATCGACGAGGACCGGCTTCAAGTCAGCCGGTTCCTTGACTCCAACGCCAGCTGGATACTGCGTCAGGCCGACGCGGACGACAGCCCTCCCGGCATATTGGCGCACGATCGCCATCGCCTCGTCGGCTGATATGGCCTTCGGAACGAGGATCAACCGGCCGCTCATTTTGACGGTGACGGCGAGGGGATCGGCGGAGCCTGCGGCGGCCACGAATTGCTCGACGATAGCGGGCTTGAGAGAAGGGTCGGAGCATTCTTTGATCAGGGCGGCGTCGAGCATACGGTCTCCTCGGGCTTCAGGTGTTGAAGGAAAGAACAAGCGGTTTTGCGAATAGTTTTGCCCATGCCGTGGTACTGGCGCGCTGGATGGCGACTATAGATGTCCCTTTGGTCCACCATCCGTTTCCCACAGCGACGATAAAATCCGGATCCTGAAACATGGATTGCAGGGCGGGCCAAACGATCAGTTGCTCGTAGCAGATCAATGGTGCGGCCCGATTGGCGCCAATTGCTACGACCGGGTTGGCAAAGAAATGTGCCCGCGCACCGCCGCTCTTACCGATCAGCAACCGCCATGGCTGCCACATCGAGACTGGGACCGGCATCCGCTCACGATAGAGGAGCCGGCCTCCCTCGGCAGAGAGGGCGAGGAGCACATTGTCGTATCCGCCCGCATCGACGATTGCGGCGCCAGCGACAACAGAGATGCTGGTTCCCTGGAGAGCCCTTGTCCAGAGCCGTTCGACGGTCGGCGTCCAAAAGCCCAAGGCGCTTTCGGGCAGAACAACGGAGCGAATGCCGCGAGATGCCTGGTCCTTCACCGTTGCAATCAGATCACGGTGGCGCTGCATACTGGCGTCACGCCCCAGCGAAGCTGCCAATTCCAAATCGACGCCCTGCCAACCTTCGGGTAGTTTCGGCTCGGTCCAGACTGCGGCGGACCACACCCAAAAGCCTCCTAAGGCGATTGCGACAGCTGGCCATATGCGGGTTACGAGGCTCGCAAGGCCGGCTGTCATGGCCGCAAGTCCCCACCATCCCCATTGCGGAAACAGGACGCCGGCGGCGGTGACAGGATGCGCCCAGCCCGTGATACCGAATGGTGGAATGGCCATAAGGATGGCCGCCAGGCGAGAGAGAAAAGAACGCACGCCGTCGGACCTCGTCAAAAGAAACACAAGGACCGGGAAAAAGAAGGGAGAGGCACACAGCCAGAGCAGTACGCCCGGCCGGAGATCCGACGAAAAGAATGCCGCGACGCCTTGCGGCAAACCACGCGACGCCGCCAAAAAATATCCGGCGGAGACAAGCGCCGCTACCAGTCTCGATCGCGCGATCGACCAGATGATCGGAAACCCCAGCGCGACAGGCAGGAGCAGTACATGGCCGCTCCACCCCACCGCGCCCACTGTAATCGAGGCGAAGATCAGCAGCGTCGGCTGAAGGCGGTCACGGCGCATAGGTGAGCACCTCCTGCGCCAGACCGCAGATGCCGGAAGCGGGCATTGGGCCAAAGTAGCGGGAGTCGTAGGAGCCGGCGAACGGGGAATGCAGGAAGACTTGCCCCCGTGGCACGACGCCACTCGGAAATGGCGACAGCGGCCGACCCTTTCCGTCTCGAAGCGCGAGGCCCGAAGCAGGAACCACCTGCCCGTCTACGTTTACGCCAGCGCCGATTTCGACATGCTGTCCCGCGACGGCGATGATCGTCTTGATGAGCGGCGCAACGCCGCTCCGGCAAAGACCGGAGCGCAGATAGCCGCGCGATAGCGCCTCCCGCATTCCGGCCGTTTCCGGCGGGCAGATGAACACCAGGTCATCGACAGCTGCCGGACGATCAAGTGGAACAATGCGCCAGAGACCGAGCGGCTCGCTCGGTGTCAGATTGATACGGTAGCCGCCCAAGAAGGCGGCCATCGCGAGCAGGACGGTAATCCCGGCCACGACGGATAGCATGGTAGCCGTTCGTTTCTGTTGCGCGATTATCGCCGGACGTATTCCAGCCCCTGCCGTCATTTCAACGAGAGCCCTTGGGCTTTCGTCTGACGCAGGGTCTCCACCTGCTTCAGCGCCTCCGTCGTGCGCTCATGCGCTGCAAATTGCTGGACCGTTCGCATCGAGTTCCAGGCGGATTGGACCTCCGCCTTCTGCCCTGCGGACATGCCAGTCGTCACTGTCTGAAACGCCTGGCCGCTCGTGTCTTTGGCGGCGAGCGGAAGGAAGGTCCGTTCGCCAAAACGCTCCGAAACGGCTCTCGCAAATCCTTCGAGTTCCGCCTTCACCATTTTATCGGCAAGGGCATATTCCAATCCGGCCGGAAGATCGTTCCGGTCGATGGCGTCACGGACACGTTCAAGCGTCCGTTTCGCGGCCGGTGAGAGTGCCGGAATATCCACGGACACCTTCAGACGGACGGCCCGCTCTTCGATCTCATGCTTGCGTTCAGCATCCGCCCGCTGGCGCAGATAGCGTTCAAGGTTGCGGGCAAGCGCCGGCGCATTGTTGAGTGCCCTTTCGCGACCCTGCTTGTCGGCGCGGCTTGCGAGTATTCCTGTCTTGCCTTTCAGCGCACCGAAGCTATCCGGTTGCGTGCCGATCCTAGCGATGGTGGACTTCGCGGCGGCTTCGTCCTTCAGGATCGCATCGACATTAACGGCCTTGAATGCGGTTTCCGGCTGGGCGTAGACGAGGTGGAAGCGGGTCGAGACCTCCTCCCATTGCTTCTTCAGGCCGGGGTCGGCGGCAACCTTGTCCTCGACAGCCTGCTCGAGCGATTTCGCGAAGGTCGCGATGCCGGATACCATGGGCTTTGCCTCCTTGATAATGTTCTGGATGGGAGATTTCTTTGCGCCGGTGGAAAGTCCGAACTGGCCGCCGATGGCGGCAAGACGTGCGGCCAAGTCCGCGAGCTTTTGTTTCTGCCGGACCGTCCATTCGAGCCGATCACGGACGAGTGTGCGGGCAACGTTGACGAGATGCAGGCCGCGGGCTTCGGCAAAGCGAAGCGCCTGCTTGTAAAAAGCGCCCTTCTCGTAAGCGAGCGTCGTTTCCTGCGCGTTCCTGCGTGAGAGAATCGGGATCAGCCCACCAGATTTTGCGAACGAGCGTCGGCCGTAGTAGACGGCCAGATCCTCACGATGACGGGTCATGGCGACGTAGGTCAGGTGGCGATCGAGCGACAATGACGCCAGAATATACACCCGGTCGATGGTCGCGCCCTGGGATTTGTGGATCGTCGTGGCATAACCGTGGTCAACATGGTTGTAGAAGCGCTGCTCGACCGTGACCTGGCGACGATGTTCCCCCTCGCCGATCTCGGCCACGATGCGGCCAGGTAGCGCTTCCACGACCTTTGCCAGCATACCGTTCTTGACGCTGAGCGAACCCTCGTTCTTCAGGAACACGATATGGTCGCCGGCAGCAAACTTGCGGTTGCCATCCTCGGTCTTGAACACAAAACCTTCGGCGAGGATCCCGCGTTCAACGAGTTTGGCACGAGCCATCTCGTTGAGCATCCGGACGTCACGTCGAAGGTGTGCGAGGATCAGAGTGGTCTTTACCGGATCGTAGTCGCCGTTCCAGTCGGCGATCAGATTTTCGACTGCTTGGGCCTTCAGCTCCGACCCTTTGAAGTGCCCATAGGCACGGTAGGCATCGACCGCCTTGCCGACTTTGCCGCGTGCAAGATCGAGCGAGGCATCGCGCATCCACTGCTTGCGCTGGCGGTAGATGGTTTCGAGCTCGGCATAGCCGATGCGATCGGCAATCGCCCGGAACGCTGCACCCGCCTCGATCGGCTGGAGCTGTTCCGGATCGCCGACCAGAACCAGTTTGGCGCCGGCCTTCGTCGCTGCTTCGACGAAGAGCGCCATCTGTCGTGACGACACCATCCCGGCCTCATCCAGAACGAAGACGGTCTTATCGTCGAGCTGGTTACGGCCCGCGTTCCAGCGAAGCACCCAGGACGACAGCGTGCGAGACCGAATGCCGGCTTCTTTTTGCAGGCCCTCGGCGGCTTTACCGGCGAGCGCGGCACCAACGACGCGATAGCCGGCCGCTTGCCAGGCCTCGCGCGCTGCCTTCATCATCGTGGTCTTGCCGGCGCCGGCGCGGCCGATCACGGCGGCGATCCGTTCTCCGCCAGCGACGTGCGCGATCGCGATCTTCTGCTCCTCCGACAGGCGGGAATGGCGTGAGAAAGTCGCCTCCAGCACCGCTTCTCGAACACCATGCGACGAACGGTGAGATAGCCAGATCGCACGGTTGGCCATCTCGGCTTCGAGTTGGATCACCTCCCGCGTGGTGTACTTGGCAGATACCCGAACACCGGTGGCGAACTCGATCCGCTCGCGCTCGAGCTGAAGCGTTTCCGGACTTTGCAGTGTCCTCACCAGAAGGCTTTGAAACAGATCGGCATCATCGATATAGCGATGAAGGACTTTCGCCACATCGCGCTCATCGAAGACGCTCTTCTCCCGCGTGATCAGATCAAGGACGATCTCAGGACGGCGCTGGACCCGGCGAGCGTTCTCGGCGCGACGGTCCTCTTGGAGCTCGATGCGTTCGAGCGTGAGCGGCTTCGTCGCCGCCTCGGACTTGCGTTCGATTGCCTTCGTTCCCACGCCGAGATGAATCGTCGGCGTCAGCTCAATTCCCTGCTTATCAAAGGACCGGCCATCGATGCAGATGTCGAGACCCGCAAGCGCCAGATGCCGGTTCTGGCACGCGAACCAGCCATCGCGGAGCGCATTGAAGTCGTCTGTGCTCCCGGCCCAAAGCTCGTAGACGATCTTGCCGGACTCATTGCGCATCGGATTGCCGTCCGGTCCGAGCACGGCGACCTTCTTGCCCCCGAACCCGTCATCGGTCAGCGGCCGGAGCGTGGTCATCAGATGCACATGAGGGTTACCAGGTGCGTCGTGGTAGACCCAATCGGCCACCATGCCCGTCGCGATGATGTGCCTCTCAACGAATTCGCGAACGAGAGCGATGTTCTGCTCGTAGGTCAGCTCGACGGGCAAGGCGATCGTCACGTCCTTAGCAAGCTGCGCATCCGACCGCTTCTCGAAGGCCTCGACCTTGTTCCAGAAGGCTTCGGACGCGCCGGAGACCGACCGGTCAGCGATAATCGTTCGCAGCCAATCGGGAGCGTCGGCCGGGATGACGAACTCCTCATGAGCCAGGCCCTGCTTGCGCGTGTAGTCGATCGTCCGAGCTTCCCGCTCGTAGTCCATCTTGGCGCAGTGGCGATAAGCCGCCGACAGGACGGCGCTGCGGCCGGAGCCGCGGGCGACGATACTGACGGAGAAGTGAGGGACGGCCACGGTGGAGTTCTTTCCCGGTTGCGAACGAAATCAATGGGTTCGTCGGGAGCGGAAGGCCGGACCGGGCCTCAAGCAAGGGCGTCGCATCAGCGACGTATAATTGCGCCCTTGGATGCCGCTCCTTCGGAACGGCCGGGATCATCCGCGAAAGCATCGCCATTGGCGATTGTAGAATTAACAGCAGTGCGTTCCGCACAGGCATCCGGAAAACTGGGTCGAAAGACAAGCTTTCTCATCCAAGGAGACGATCGGACATGAAGAAGCCATCCTCGAAAATCCGCGACGAAATCGCCAAGCTCCAGGAACAGCTCAGGACTGCCGAGACCCGAGAAGCCGAGCGGATCGGCCGGATCGCGCTCAAGGCTGGACTAGGCGAAATCGAGATCGATGAGGCGGAGTTGCAGGCAGCCTTCGAGGACGTGGCGAAACGGTTTCGCGGAGGCAAGGCCGGATCGAACGGAAAGGAAAGGGGAGGGGCAGGTAGCGGCAATCCTGCGGAAACCGCGGCGGTCACGCGTGGCGCGGCTCAAGGCAGCGGCAGCGAGGCTTGAGAGGATGCAACGCAACACGGCCTCGGAGGCGCGGAAGAAAGACACACGCGACAAGATCGAACTCGGAGGCCTGATCGTGAAGGCGGGCCTCCGTTACGAGAAGCGGGCGTTGCTGCTCGGGGCGCTGATCGAGCTAGACCGCCGTCTCAAGGAAGAACCTGGCGAGCGGGCAAGATTGACGGCCATCGGTGCGGAGGCCTTCGGCAAGAGCCGTGAATAGGGTCCTTCTCGCCATCACCCCCGTCATGCTCATGGTCGGCGTGGCGATCCTCGCAAGTGGTATGGCTCCGTCCCTGGCGGGGTTTGGCAAGACCGAGGCCGCCAAGCTCATGCTCGGCCGGGCAGGCATTGCGCTCCCCTATGTCCTGGCTGCCGCGATCGGTGTCGTCTTTCTGTTCGCTGCCGTCGGCGCAATTCGCATCCATTTCGCCGGCTGGGGCGTTGTCGCGGGGAGTGCCTCTGCAATCTCGATCGCGGCGTTGCGTGAAGCAACGCGACTTGCCGCATTCTCCGGACAGCTACCGGCGGGGAGATCCATCTTCGCCTATCTCGATCCCCCTACGATGATCGGCGCGGCCGCCGCATTGATGGCTGGATGTTTCGCCCTGCGGGTTGCGCTCCTGGGCAACGCGGGCTTCGCTCGGTCTGAGCCGACGCGCATTCGCGGAAAACGCGCCCTTCACGGAGAGGCCGACTGGATGAAACTGAACGAAGCGGAGAAGCTGTTGCCCGATGCGGGCGGCATCGTCATCGGCGAACGTTATCGCGTCGACAAGGACAGCACCGCAGCACTTTCGTTCCGCGCCGATAGCCCGGAAACATGGGGCGCCGGCGGCAAGTCGCCGCTGCTTTGTTTCGACGGCTCGTTCGGCTCCTCGCACGGGATCGTCTTTGCCGGTTCGGGCGGCTTCAAGACGACCTCGGTGACGATCCCGACAGCGCTCAAATGGGGTGGAACGCTCATCGTGCTGGATCCGTCGAACGAGGTGGCGCCGATGGTTTGCAAACGCCGTGAAGATGCTGGGCGACGGATCAGGATTCTCGATCCCAGGAATCCGCAGACCGGCTTCAACGCGCTCGACTGGATCGGGCAATTTGGCGGAACGAAGGAAGAGGATATCGCCGCGGTCGCGTCCTGGATCATGAGCGACAGTGGCCGCACGAGCGGAGTACGCGACGATTTCTTCCGAGCTTCTGGTTTGCAGTTGCTGACCGCGATCATCGCCGATGTTTGCCTGTCCGGACACACGGAAAAAGAGCGACAGACGCTTCGCCAAGTGCGCGCGAATCTGTCGGAACCGGAGCCGAAACTTCGCCAGCGCCTGCAGGAGATCTACGACAATTCGGAATCGGACTTTGTGAGGGAAAACGTAGCGGCGTTCGTCAACATGACGCCGGAGACCTTCTCCGGTGTTTATGCAAACGCGATCAAGGAAACGCACTGCCTGTCCTATCCGAACTATGCCGCTCTGGTCTCCGGTTCGTCCTTCTTGACCGAAGACATTGCGTCCGGCAAGACCGACGTGTTCATCAACATCGACCTCAAGACACTGGAGACCCATGCCGGCCTTGCGCGCGTCATTATCTGCTCGTTGGTGAACGCGATCTACAATCGCGACGGCGTGATGAACGGTCGCGCTCTCTTCCTTCTCGATGAGGTGGCGCGTCTAGGCCATATGCGCATTCTAGAAACTGCGAGAGACGCCGGCCGCAAATACGGCATCACGCTGACGATGATCTATCAGTCGATCGGTCAGTTACGGGAAACCTATGGCGGCCGGGATGCATCGAGCAAGTGGTTCGAGAGCGCGAGTTGGATCTCGTTCGCCGCCATCAATGATCCGGAAACGGCCGATTACATCTCAAGACGATGCGGGATGACCACGGTCGAAATCGATCAGGTCAGCCGCAGTTTCCAGGCGAAAGGATCGTCTCGCACGCGCTCGAAGCAGCTTGCAGCCCGACCGCTGATCCAGCCGCATGAGGTACTACGAATGCGAGCCGACGAGCAGATCGTCTTCACGGCTGGCAACGCCCCGTTGAGATGTGGCCGCGCGATTTGGTTTCGGCGTCAGGACATGCGGACCTGCGTGGCGAAAAATCGATTCAAGTCACCATCGACTTAGTGCGCCGTAACTACCTTCTGTGGGAAATCACGATAGCGATGCCACATCTGAACGCGCGTTCCAAATACATGTATGCCCTGAATTCCTCTTCGCTCAGTTTTTTCGTGTCGCGCATCGTAGGCATTCGATTTCATCCGTTGCCGAATGTTCTTGATCAGGGTGCCACGTTCCAGCGTCACAGAGGTGTCCTTCACCTTCAGATCCTTTATGAGCGTGACGGAGTCCCCGTCTTGGAGCGGCGTTCCGTTGCTGTCTTTCACGATCATGTTTTTGGCTCCGGTCGCTTGACATGGAAAGCGTTGGCGAATTCCATGCCTGCCTGCACGCCAACCGAGACCTGTTCGTTGCATGTTGATGTTTTTTACATCAGTGATAATGTTGTTAATGTGATTTCTCATACATAAACATGAATCTCAGATGATCACCGCCGCCCAGCTTCGTGCCGCCCGTGCTCTCCTCGATATCGACCAGAAAACCATGGCAGCGATGGCTGGTGTCTCGGTGCCGACCATCCAGCGCATGGAGGCAAGCACCGGGAATGTGCGCGGGGTGATCGATTCCTTGGTCAAGGTTGTCGAGGCGCTCGACCGTGCTGGCATCGAGCTGATTGGCGAGCACGCCGTCAGCGGCGGCGGCGGGCGCGGTGTTCGTCTCAGACACCCCGTGAATACGGGCTAACTCTCAGGAATTCCGCGAACGCGGCGCCGACCGGCTGACCGGCCGACGATCCGCCTCCGTTGTGGCACGCGAAAGGATGGTCATGGTCGCCCGAACTGCTGAGCCCGGCTTTTTTGAGCTGTTCACCCCCAAGCTTGTCACGGTTCTCCGCGAGCGCTACGGCCTCGCGGACCTGAAAGCCGATGCCATTGCCGGCCTGCCGGTTGCCATCGTGTCGCTGCCACTGTCGAT